>JBCDMB010000014.1 GCA_038744685.1 Verrucomicrobiota bacterium | reverse complement strand
CTGAAGCCCGTGAACACCAAGCTAACGCAGCGAACTCTCAGTTTAACCCCATCCAGAGGACTGGCTGCTTTTGAGCCGCAACAGCGTTCGAGCGACGCTCACGCACTTCTAGTGCGCAGCGCGTCGCTCCGCCTCGTTGAGACGCAAAAGCAGCTCAGCCTGATGGTTCAAACTAGTCGCAAAGTGCTCTGATTCAACGGCTTCCAATCAGAGAGATCAATCGCCATCAAATTTTCTTCCACCCACTCACCCTTCTTGAGAAACCCTTTGGGAATGTATCGAACAAAATTCATCCCGACCTTTTCCAAAACGCGTCCACTAGCTTTGTTCCAAAGAGCGTAGCATGCCTCGATCCGAACCGCTCCAAGCTCCTCAAAACCGAAACGCAGAATCGCCTGCGCAGCCTCTGTCATGAATCCATTGCCTTGTGAATCTGGGTGAATCCAGAAACCGATATTCCAGACTCCATCCTCTTCCCCTTTACGAATACCGATTCGACCAAGGAATCTTCCATCTTCCTTTGCATCGATTGAAAAAGTAAAAACTTCGCCCTTGGCCCATGCAGCAATCCCGTCTTCAAGAGGTTTCTTCAACTCAGCCTCGGATTCAGGGGGATCCCACAACATTCCATCGTTAAATCCGACATGTCGTGTGGCCGAAAACACGTGAGGAATATCCTCCTCGCTGGAGGCCCTAAGACTGCAACGTTCCGTGGTTATCGTATAGCTCCTGGATATCCTCATTTACTGAACGATTCCGAGTAGTGCGGCTTCGTCGATCACTGCGACACCAAGCTTCTCGGCCTTGACGAGTTTGGATCCTACCTCCTCTCCTGCGACCACATAGTCAGTCTTCTTGCTTACCGAAGACGTCACTTTCCCGCCACGTTCTTCAATCCACTCCGAGGCTTGCCCGCGGGTCATCGTGGGAAGAGTTCCGGTCAGCACAAAAGTCTTTCCGGATAAAGGAAGATCCGCTGGTTCCTCGATCCCCTCTTCCTCAAAACGCAGCCCCAGGTCTGCAAGATCTTCGACGAGAGCCTGATTCTTTGGCTCGTCGAAGAACGACCGCACGCTGGCAGCGACGATTGCTCCTACACCATCAATCGAAATCAACGTTTCTTCCGATGCCGCCATCAACGCAGGCAGTCCACCGAAATGCTTGATCAAATCTTTCGACATCCCCGAACCAACATTGGGAATACCGAGTCCGTGGAGAAGCCGCCAAACTTCCCTCTCCTTGCTGTCAGCAATCGCCGTGACCAAATTCTCCGAAGATTTTTGAGCGAACTTCTCCAACGCTACGAGCTGCTCCACCTTGAGGCGATAAAGATCAGCCACCGTTGAGACCAACTCCAGAGTAACCAGCTGATCGACGACCGCTTTCCCGAGATTCTCGATATCCATGCAGGCACGGGAACCAAAATGCTCGATCCGTCCACGCACTTGCGGGGGGCAAGCCGCATTGGGACAACGCCAAACCGCTTCTCCTGGCAACCGGGTTAGCCGGGTACCGCAGACCGGACACACCTCCGGAAAGACAAATGCAACACTATCCGGACTCCGCCTGTCGAGATCCACAGAAAGCACCTGTGGAATGATCTCACCGGCCTTTTCCACCAAGACCCAATCACCCTCGCGAATATCCTTCCTCCGAATTTCATCTTCGTTGTGAAGCGTTGCGCGCGACACGGTTGTCCCGGCCAACTCCACCGGATCGAGATGAGCCACGGGAGTAATCGCTCCCGTCCGGCCAACCTGCAGCCCGATTTTCCGTAGCTGGGTAAACGCCTTTTCAGTCTCAAACTTGTAGGCAATCGCCCACCGCGGTGCCTTTGCGGTGCTTCCCGCTTCACGTTGCCACTTGCGTTCGTCCAGCTTCACGACGGCACCGTCTGTCGGATAGGCAAATGCATTCCGCATCCCGTCGAGCTCCTCAATCGACTCCCAGACCGCATCAATTCCGTCAACCGACCAATACCGTTCGACGACTGGCAAGCCCCATTCCTTCAAGTGTTCCTGCAACTCGGTCTGGCTCTTCAGGAAGTCTGGTTCGCAAGCTCCCAAACCATAAACCACGACCTCCAGTCTTCGCTGCGCAACGAGAGACCGATCCAGAAGTTTGATTGTGCCCGCCGCGAGGTTTCGAGGGTTCGCGTAGAGGTCGACTCCCGCTTCTTCCCGCCCCCGATTGATCCGAAGAAACTCCTCGTTGGTCATGTAAATCTCTCCCCGCAACTCGATCAGTGCGGGAGGATTCGCCGTTTTCAATTTCTGCGGCAAAGACTGGATCGTCTTCGCATTTGCGGTCACATCATCTCCCTGCACTCCGTTCCCGCGAGTGACCGCCCGGACCAATGATCCTTTCTCGTAGGTGAGACTGATCGCCAGTCCGTCGATCTTTGGATCTACCGTGTAGTGGAGATCATCGCTTTCAAAACGCTTTCGCAGTCTCTGGTCAAAAGCGTAGAGATCCTCCCGGTTGTAGGTGTTGTCGAGGCTCAACATTGGCTCGCGGTGGCGATAGGTTTCAAATCCCGACAGCCGGTCATCCCCAACGACCATCGCCGACGAATCCTCTGGCGCCACGCCAACGGCTTCCTCAAGAGCAACCAGCTCTTCCTTGAGGCGATCATATTCGCGGTCCGATACGGAGGGCTGCGCGTCCCGGTAGTATTCAACATCGAGCTTGCGGATCTTTTCCCGCAACTCTGCCAGCTCTGTCACTTCATCCACTGTTACTCCGTTTCTTTCGGTTTGTGTCCATTGGGCCGCGACAAGCCGAAAATCTTGGAACCCACCTTCGGAACCAACGTGCTTCTTGAGGAGAACACGCGCAGTTGCCCGGTCTCAGAGACTGCAAAAAGGGGCAGGAAAAATCCGTCGATCTGAGCCTTCATTTCCGGATCCCAATCCTCCGTGAGAACCACCTCCCGAATTATAGCCCCGGAGTAAAATTCCTTCTCGATTCGATCAAACGTAGCCTCCGAGTCAAAAAGAACATTCTGCTGACGTTCGGCTGAGGCACCCCGCGCCTTCGTCCCCTTTTCGCCAGTCGCTAAATGATAGACGTGAGTTTTGCCTAAGTGTTTTCCAAGTGCTAGCTCGGCAAACGCGTTGATCTCCGTATTCGCCGTTACCGCAAGTGCGCGGCCTATCTCGGAAAAATCAATCTCCTCGAGAAACTCAGAAGAATGGATGTTCCCCTGATGCGCTACCAAACCCACCTCGCGAGCAGCATCAGTCTGACTCCCATTTGAGTCGATCATTGCTACTGGAATTCCATTTCTTTTCAGAGCGACGGCAATCATTCGCGCCCATGGATGAGCCCCCACAAAAATGATCCCCTGAGGATTTGCCGATCCGATCTGCACCTTCCTTGCATAAATCGAGGCAGAGATCCCGTAAAATACGACCGTTCCCAGAATCACGAAAAGAATCTCCGCAAACATCCTGTCGGCGTCGGGATTGCCCGACTGGCTCAACCGAAAGGCAAAGACTGAGGCCAATGCGGTCACCACGATTCCACGGGGTGCCATCAACATCAGGAAGAACCTTTCCTTCCAAATCAAGGGAGTCCCAACGGTTGAAACCAGAACGGTAAGCGGCCGAACGATTAGAATCGAAGCGATCAGAAACAGTAAACTCTGCCAACCTACTTGGAAAAGAGTATCCGCCTCTACCCTCGCTCCAAGAACAATAAAAAGGCCTGAGATCAACAACACCTGAAGATTCTCTTTAAACTCGATGATATGCTTCACCGGGAAGGTCCGCTGATTGGCAAGAATGATCCCGAGAAGCGTGACGGAAACCAAACCCGCCTCAGCCTGAAAGAGATTGGAAACCGAGTTTAGCGAAATCACTATCGCAAGAGTGACCGGGATGTGCAGGAAATCCGGCAACCAGCGGTACCGCATCGCGAGAATCAGAATCAGGGCTCCGAGAATCGCACCGACCACCCCGACGGTCAGGGTAATCAAAATCCCCGTTAAAAACGTCGAAGGAGCTGAACCGAGACCACCTGAGAGAACCGTCTCCAGAATCAAAACCGCGAGAATCGCTCCAACCGGATCATTCAGAATGCCCTCCCACTTGACGATGTGGCTCACCCGACCACGGGGTCGAATCTGCCGCAGCATAGGACCAATTACTGTGGGGCCTGTAATCACGAGGAGTGCCCCGAAGAGAACTGCGATCTCAATCGGAAGCCCAAGGAAAAGCCACGCAAAGAATCCCGACAGAACCCAGCAAACCAATGCTCCGATACTAATGAGTCGAATGATGATGCCGCCACTCAATCGAAACTCCTTCAGGTTCAGGGTCAGTCCCCCCTCGAAAAGGATCACTGCTACCGCAATCGAAGCGACCGGAAAAATCAGGTCACCGAAAAGGGCGTCAGGGTCGATCAACCCAATTCCCGGGCCAGCCAAAAGCCCAAAAGTCAGAAGCAAGAGGATCGATGGAATCTGGAACCTCCAACCACACCACTGCGCGAAGGTTCCTAAGAAGACGACCCAAGTGAGCCCTATAAGGATTTCCTTATCCACTTTCCGAGGAGCCTTTTCCCTTTGGTCGAAATTGCAAGCCCGGCCATCCGCTGGGGAAGAGGATCTTACACCAAATGTAGGGACGTCCAAAATTAAACGTCGAAGATAAGGCCTCCCTATGCGAACGGTTCAGGAGATGGGTGTAGCGGTATTATGAGTGTCAGGTGTCGGGTTTCAGTTGGGATTCCTGCCGAGTAATTACTCCGCCATGGTCGAAATCGAAATCCAAATCAGAATCGGATCTCGATTCCGTTCGATAGCGATTTCGATTCCGATTTCGATTTGATCGTTGGATCAATGATATGCCAGTAGTTCGCTATTCGTTCTTTTAAGCACGGTAACCGTCTCTCCCTGAAACCCGAAACCTGACACCCGGAACCCCAAAAAAAATCACACCTCGATTCTCAATCCGTCGTATGCGAGGCGCACCCCTTCCGGCAGGGTTGCGTCCACAGGTCCGTGATCCACAGTACAGGTCATGTGGGTTAAAA
Source organism: Verrucomicrobiota bacterium (assembly GCA_038744685.1). NCBI lineage: Bacteria > Pseudomonadati > Verrucomicrobiota > Verrucomicrobiota bacterium. The sequence goes on along the minus strand of JBCDMB010000014.1, from coordinate 79,620 downwards.
ACGTCTGATGTCCACCAATCCTCTCTGCAGCCTCGACCGCCTGATCAATAGTCATGTGCGAGGGATGAGGATTCGACCGGAGGCCATCCAATACGACCACCTCAGCACTACGGGCCAACTCCAGTGCCTCATCCGGTATCCCGGAGCAATCCGTGTAGTACGCGATTCGTTTCCCGTTTCTTTCAAAAACCAGACCCAACACTTCAATCGGACCGTGCGGTAAGAGGGTCGAGTAGACACGTCCTCCGGGAACCTCAAGAATCTTTGGCATTTCGGAGAGGGCGAATGCCGGATAACCACGGACCACCGCACGATCCAGAACCGCATAGGGGTATATTGCTCTGACTCGCTGCAGGCCCAGCTCCGTGCTGTAAACAGGCAGCGCCTCGCCATCTCGCATGTCGCAATAGCGGCGCAAGTCGTCCATCCCTAGAATGTGATCCGCATGACCGTGAGTGAGGATAAAATATTCGACCGAAGGGATTTTGTTCTCGATGCACTGGAGCCGAAATTCCTGGCCCGCGTCCACTTGTATCCCAACCTCGCCCATCCGAATGTGTGCGGAGCAGCGTGTTCGCCAGTTTCTCCTATCCTCCAAGTCGCACAACCCTTCAGCCTGCGCAATCATCGGAACACCCTGAGAGGTCCCCGTGCCAAGAAAAACTAATTCCATAAACCCTCCGTCTTATGCAATCCGCGTTCCCGATGACGAGTAGAAATGAGAAATTGATTCTTTCTAATAATTGCTGGATACAGTCACGATTCCGGCGGGTTTAATTAGATCCACGGGGTAAGTGCACCGACTCTCCGGGAGGGACCACCTCCGTGTGGTCCACGCGAAGGAGTGGTCGTCCGGCCAAAACGATGCGGACGGGTCGGAGCCCGTCCCTCCCCCAATACCCCTCACCTTCGATTGCACCCAATTCCGGCTCCATCCCTCGTTCAGGGTTGCACAAGGCCCCTCGACGACCTTTTTTGGTGGGTTTACTTTTTTCCCATGAAAGAGCCGGAACCTACCGAATCCCCAAAGCCTACTCCTGTTGAAGTGGTCGACCGTCGCCATCCCGACGACGCGTTTGACGATCCACTTCACGATTGGTGGGTGAAGAACGGCAAATCCATTATTGGCGGAGCAATACTGGCTGTAGTGATTACCGCAGTCGTTTTTGGCTTCCGCGCCTATCGCACTTCTCAGGAAGAAGTCGTTCAAGCAGCCTACAACGCAGCGGTCTCTACGGACACTCTTTCCGCGTTTGCCCTCGATTACGCAGGGCATCCGTTGGCCGGAGTCGCTGCTCTCCAGACGGCAAATATCGCTTTTCAAGACGGCGACTGGGAGCAAGCTTCGGAGTTTTACACCGTCGCAACGACTGGCCTTTCCGGAAATCCTCTGGAAGGGAAGGCTCGACTGGGTCTCGCCATGGCCCAATCAAAACTGGGCAACAATGTTGAGGCCGTCCGGATCCTGAGCGCGCTTGGAAATGATGAAAATCGGCTGCCCGCCGACCGAATTGAAGCCAGCTATTTCCTCGCACTACTTTCACTTGAGGCAGGAAACCTTTCCGAGTTCGAGGCGTGGAGCACAAAGGTGGCCGAGCTGGACTCCAGTGGAATGTGGCTCTCCAAACTCGATTATTTTGCGGACCGCGTCGAAATACCTGTGTCCGATACATCGGTCGCTCCCGCTGAGCAGACCACAGCTGAAGAGGTCTCGCAAAACGCTGAACCAGACCTTGATGCCGCGGCAGAAATTGCACCGCCAACGGTTCCGGAACCAGTTCCAGCTCCAGCAATAGACGATATTCCCGAAGTGTCCGAACAAGCACCTGACTCGATTGCCGAATCTACCCCTGAGGCCCCATCGATCCCGGAGTCTGAGGAAAGTGACTCGGCAGAATGAGTATCGGAGGTTCCACCAAGCCTCTCTATCTCCTCGTTGACAACGGCTCTATTCGGGCTGAGTCAGCATTGGCCCTTCGAAGGATTGCAGGTGATCTTGCACAGAGCACCGGGGAAGACGTCCGTCCCGCATCTCTTGCCCACTCCACCAGAATCGATGTAGCAGAGCTCGGAGGAGAACCAGCGCCGATCCTCAAGGAGACTCTTCTAGATCCAGATTTTGACGATCACCGCCCAGTAGTCATCCTCCCCTTCTTTGTTGGTAACCGGGGCGCGATCGTTGAACTCGTCGAGAAGACGATCCGCGAATCCATCGAGGAGAGGCCTGGTCTAAACGTTTCGATGGCACCCTTTCTTTTCGAAGAAGACGGTCGAGGCCAGGAAACGCTCGCTCTCGCTCTCGCAGAGAGAATTCGGGAAAAAATCGACCCCAAGTCAGACAAAGAACCTACCGTGGTTCTCGTTGACCACGGCAGTCCGAGACCTGTGGCAGCCCAGGTGCGCAATTTTGTTGCCGGTCAGGTTCAAGCCCTTCTCAAAGATGAAGTCGCCTTCGTCGTGCCGTCCTCTATGGAGCGGCGTGAGGGAAAAGCCTACGCGTTTACCGATCCTCTACTCGAAGAAGTGCTCAGACGTCCTCGGCTTAGGGACAACCCAATCATCCTAGCCATGTTCTTCCTGCTTCCCGGTCGCCACGCAGGGGACGGTGGTGATGTAGCTGAAATTCGTGAGGAGGCAGAAAAAGAGTTTCCCGCTCTGGAAATCCGAACAACGGAACTGCTCGGAAATCACCCTGTCGTTCTTGGGGCACTGGAGAAAATCATTGGAGAACACAAAAGTAGTTCCAACTTCTGACAGGAGTTCGGACCACGGCCTTTAGTCCAGGGTCAAAAGAACGGTTTAGGCCCGCGACTTGCTCGATTCCATACTGTAACCAACGATTGACAGACGACACAGTCTCGGCCTTACTCCTCCGTTTCTCTACACTCTAGACACTTTTACTTCCTACGACCATGGCCCAACCTAAGCGTAAACAGTCGAAATCCAGAAGCCGCAAGCGACGCGGCGCGAATCAGTTCAAGGCTCCTGCACTGGCCACCGATAACACGGACGGCAGCACCTTCATGCCTCACCGCGTAAACCCGGCAAACGGAATGTATCGCGGGCGTCAGGTCCTCGATATCGAAGCGTAGGAACCGTTGCCCGGCTGCGCGGGGCAAGTCTTTATGTTTGCGGCAGCGACAACCCGAACGATCGCCATCGACGCAATGGGTGGTGATCTCGGTCCTGCGGAGATCGCCGAGGGGATCGCGATTGCTCTGAAGGATCGGGACTTCGATTCTCATTTCGACGAGATCATTGCCGTCGGGGATGAGTCTTTACTGTTCCCAGCGCTACGCTCCGCTGGGATCTCGGGTGACAAGCGGATCGAGGTGCACCATGCCTCCGAGGTTATTGGAATGGATGAAAAGCCGCTCCAGAGCCTCAAACGCAAACCCGACTCCTCAATGGTCCAAGCTCTTGGTCTAGTGCGGGATGGCAGAGCCTCCGCACTGCTGAGTTGTGGGAACACGGGCAGCTTAATGGCTGGCGGCACGCTCCGCATTCGTCCTCTTGAGGGAGTCGAACGCCCTGCCCTCGGAACCATTATCCCAACCCGGACCAACAGCTTCATTCTCCTCGACGCAGGTGCGAATCCAGAACCCTCTTCCCTGCAGATGTGTCAAAACGCCATCCTCGGCGCAAATTACGCAAAAGTAGCCATTGGCGTAGAGAAACCGCGGGTCGGGCTGCTGACGATTGGGACCGAGGAAGGAAAAGGGAGCACTCGGATCCAAGAGTCACACAAAATGCTCAAGAAAATGAGCGACATTCTCGACTACACTGGGCTCATCGAGGGTTTCCAGGTGTTCGAAAGCAAGGTCGACGTAGTCGTCTGCGATGGATTTACTGGAAACGTGGTTCTCAAGGTCTGCGAGTCGCTCTTTCGCATGCTTTCGGGATACGTGAAAGAGGAACTTTCGGCAAACTGGGTCCGCAAGGCAGGAGCTGCACTCTCCATGGGTGCCTACAAGACGATCAAGGCGAAGCTCAATCCCGCTCAATACGGAGGAGCGCCGCTTCTCGGACTGAAGGCTCCGGTTCTCAAGGCCCATGGTTCCTCTGATCGGGATTCGATTGCGGGTGCGCTCAAGATCGCGATTCACGCCCTTCAGCAGGACATGACGAAGCACATTCGCGAGGATATTGAAACCGCTTCATCCCTCTTCGACGTAGAGGATGACGAATCCTTACCGCCCGCCGAAAAAGAATTGGCATCTTCCTAGAAATAGGGCCACTGTGGTGGCTCTATGTCCAATCAGGATGAACGCATTTTCGTCAGAGGTACGGGGTCCTACGCTCCGGAAAAAGTCCTGACCAACGAGGATATCTCAAAATTCGTCGATACAACTGATGAGTGGATCGTCACCCGAACGGGAATCCGTGAGCGAAGAATTGCGGCAGACGATGAAGCAACGAGTGACATGGCTGTCAAAGCCGCGCGGAAAGCCATCAAGATGGCGAAGATCGAGCTCGAGGCGATCGACGCCATCATTATTGCCACCCTAACTCCCGACATGCTCTTTCCATCGACCGCTTGTCTGGTCCAAAAGGAGCTCGGGCTCGGTCCCATACCGGCATTTGATGTGGACGCCGCCTGTTCCGGATTCGTTTACGGACTTGAGGTCGCCCGCGGCATTTTGAAGGGAAATCCGGCCTACCGAAACGTTCTCCTTGTCGGTGCTGAGAAGCTGAGCTCCATTATCGATTGGGAGGATCGCTCGACCTGCGTCCTTTTTGGAGATGCTGCAGGTGCCGTTGTGCTCTCCAAAGACAAATCTGCAGGCGGCGGCGAACTCCTCGGCGTAAAACTCGGGGCCGACGGTAACTCTGCCCCTCTGATCCATATGCCGGGGGGTGGTTCAAAGATTCCGGCCACTCGCGACTCCGTCGATGGAAGAAAACATTTCCTAAAGATGAACGGCAGGGAGGTCTTCAAGCTTGCCGTGCGTGCCATGGTAAAAGGAGCTTACGACATTCTTGAGCAGTGCGAAGTAAAGATCGAGGATGTTGGATGCGTCATTCCTCATCAGGCCAATATTCGCATCATTGAAAGTGTCGCCCAACACATGAAGCTCCCTATGAGCCTTTTCCCCAATAACCTCCATCTCTATGGAAATACCTCAGCCGCCTCAGTTCCACTGGCACTCGACGAGGCCATTCGGGGAGGGCGAATCAAAGACGAAGAATACGTGGTTATGATTGCCTTTGGTGCTGGTCTCACATGGGGTTCTACTCTAATGAAATGGAACACTCCTCAATGAAGCCACTACTCACTACCTTAGCGCTACTATTCTACCTCCCCATCGCCTCCTACGCGGTGTTTGACTGGTTCAGGAGCGACGAAGACGTCGACTACTCCGTTCCGACACGCGAGGAACTTGATGAAGCAGATCGGCTTTACAGTGAGGCACTGGACGAAAGAGAGGCGGGCAACTCGAAGGCAGCTCTCCGCCCACTGCGAAAGATCCTCCTCGATTACTCGAATACTCCCTTTGCGGGAGACGCCCTTTTCCTTGCCGCAGAAATCGAAATGGAGCAGGGAGATCTGGAAGAAGCCTTCAAGAACTTTCAGAAAATCGTAAATCGCTACCCCGGCTACGAACGGTTCAATGCGGTGATCGCAAATCAGTTCGAGATCGCCTCAATGTACATGGGCGGAGCGTCCTCCAACATGTTTGGTTTCGAACAACCGGATACTGCGATTGAGTATTTTGAAGTCGTTATCAAAAACTCCCCTTACAGCGATTACGCCCCGCTCGCGCTCATGAACATCGCCTTGATCTCCCAACAGAAAAGCGATGAGGAGCTCGCCATCGATGCTCTCGATCGATTGATCACTCTCTACCCTAGATCGCTCCTTACTCCGGATGCTTACTTCGCCATGGCCCAGATTTTTGCAAGTTTGATTCAAGGCCCGGAGTACGATCAGGGTTCCACCCTCGAAGCGCTCAACTACTACCAGGACTTTCTGATCCTTTTCCCCCGCAGCCAATATGTGGACGACGCGGAGGAAGGGCTTCGTCAGGTCAGCGAAATTTACGCACAGAGTAAGCTCATGACCGCCGAGTTCTATTACGTGAACCGGCACAACGAGGAGGCCGCGCGAGTCTTTTACAACGAGACAATCACAGTGGCTCCCGAAACAGAAGCAGCCGACATCGCTCGACAAAGGATCCAGCGGATGGATGAGGGCAGATCTCCACCACGCTTCAAAATTAAGCCGAAGAGTGACGATATCCACGCTCAAGTTCAGCAGTTCTTCAACCAGCGGTGGCGCGCCCGTGATTTGGAAGATTTACAGGATGATTCGGTGCTGAGGGACGGTCTCTAAAAGACAATTCGAGGCTTGTATGAAGAGCTTCGCTTCACCCACCCACATCGGAAATGCGTCGGGGGATACACCTGTGGCATCCAGTGGACCAAATTCGAAGGCAAACCCGTCTAGCGATGCTACTAGAGGAACATCGCTCCCTATCTTCGCTCTGATTCTTTCCGCTGCAGCCGCCTTTCTGTCTGGATGCGCTGGCTATCAAAAAGGAGCGCTTCCCAATCCTGAACCAGCGACGATCTACCTCAAACCGGTTCAGAACGAGGCCTACGTTTCGGGTATGGTGCCCGTCTTTCAAAACCAGTTGTCCAGAACCATAGCCCAGAGCCGTTACCTCATTCCGGTGCAATCGGAAGACGAAGCGGACATGGTCGCCTACGTGCAGTTGGTGGACTTCCGCGAGAGACCGATCGCCTTTCTGGAGACTGACACCGGACAGGCCATCTCAGCGAGAATTTCGCTTTCCGCAAGCGTCACTCTCGACCACTCAGGCCCTCCGGAAAAAGAAGTCCTGAAAGACAAGGTTCTCACGGCAGATGCAGCCGTTTACTCCGACCCGGATACCGCCTTTGCCAACCCGACCGACCAAAGTAAACCAACGGTAGCCCGCAATCTCGCGATGATGGTGACTCTAGAGCTAGAACTGAACCGGCCACCTCCCGAGGAAACGCCCTCCAGCATTTCACAATCACGGTGAAGGGGCTTGCTCGGATAACGTCGGCAATCGTACCACCTGCCGCTCTCCTCCTTCTTTGTTCCTGTGGGGGAAGTGGAAGCGAGTCCTACGGAAGCAACTCCCCTCCAACCGAATCATCGATTTCGATTACCGGTCCCGCCGAGCAGTCTTTTCGAAATGCCGTTACGATGCTCTATAAACCGCGATCCATTTGGTACCTTTCCGTGAACGCAACCGATCGTAGAACCTATCGAACAGCAGCTACTCTTGCCTTCCATCCTGATTTCATTCCCTCGGTGGGTACTTTCCCTGTAGAACCCTTGGGAGATCTTGAGAGGCCCATCGTCTATGGAGTGATCGAGTATGCACCGATCCTCGGGACCATGGAGAACACGAAGAATTTTTCCGAAAATTCAAAAGGGACACTAGAGTTTACGTCCATCGATCCAGTTGTTGAAGGCAACTTCCAGTATGAAGCCGCAACCGAAGACGGAGAAACTGCCACTGTTACCGGCAAGTTCAAAGCCGACCGCCCCGCCGAATGGAGTCAGTAGAGGAAAGAGACGATAGGATTACTTTTGTCACGAGGATAGAGTAACATCCAACGCATAGGTGGATGACTTTCGGTGGCATGAGTCATTAAAGGCTCCCGCGGATCATCGGTCGTGGCGACGATTGCTACAGAATTTGCGTGTTAAAACCTTGGCCCGCTACCCCTCTAGTGAGTAAGGGAAAAGAGGCTTTGAAAAGGTAGGAGTCTGCTTTTTGCCGCTAGGTTGAGAAATGGACGCCTCTTTGAACGAAGTAGCCAAGGATGGATAAAATTGGCGACACGCAGTCGGCGAAGGAACTTTCTTTCGTGGGCTCTTGCCGTTTCTCCGACAACCTCTGACCACGATGCTGAGCCCTCCATCCAATCCGAAAGCGGCGCGATGGCAGTCTCTGCCGACTCGAGTGCGATCGACATGCCATTCCCCGTAAACGGCGGAATCACCGCCCATGCATCTCCGATTCTCATTGAGCCGTTCTCTTGTTGAGGTAGTGCAAAGGAAACACCCGCCACGCCGGCCGCGCTACCCTCCTGAATTTTGGATCCCGCAAGAAGGTCAGAAACAGCAGGCATGCTACATTTATCGGCGTAGTGGCCAAGGATCGCCTCTTTACTACCCCTCACGCCATCCCTCTTCCGAAATAATCCGCAAATATTCCAGTAGCCTCCTTCCACTGCGGACAAACCCACATAACCCTCATCTCCGAGAAAGAGTGAAAGCTCGGAAGGCAGATCCCCCTTGATGTGCATCTTGAAACCCAGCCAATCCGTTCGCTCGGCGAGACGACCCGAGGCAAAAACCGTTCCTTCTTCCGCAACGTCTCCCCGCCAACGCTCTCCGAGGTGAACCTCCCCGCCTTGTCGTCGAATTCTCTCCACCAAACGATAATCGAGAAGATGCCGCGAAATCCCCGTCGCCGTACGGGGTAACTTTGCTCTGTAAATCTCCCTTCCCTCGCCATCCCTCCAAACCGATTCACGATGAATGAGCGCACCGGAGAAATCCTCTTCAATACCGAGCGTCTTCAGCGTCTGATCAGAAACTCCACAAATAAATTCCCCACAGACTCGGTGACGGGGGAGCTGTCCCGCCTCAAACACCGTGACCGGGTATCCTTTCTTGGACAATGCCACCGCGAGGGAAAGTCCCGCGAGCCCCCCGCCAACGATCCTCAGTTCACGAGCCATGAGACTAAACGATATCCTCCGCGCCAATCCGTTTGGATCTGAAAACGTCGCCGGGAGTCAGAACTGAGAAGGGCTGCAAGCTCCCGGCCTCTAAATCCGCCTCGAATACTGACTCTTCCATCGTGCCAGGACACGGGATGCAACCCAAAGAGTCGCAGTAAAGCCAACTGCCAGATCGCGGTCTGAGCACGGTGGGGTTCATTGATGATCCAGAGGGGGATCTCCGCAATCCTCTGCCCTATCCCTCGTAGTTCTTCATCTTGAAACTGATGGAGTAGCAAATTGACCACCAAGGCGTGCGGCGGCGGCGAAGGATGGTAAGCGAGTAGGTCAATCTGATTCCAATCCCATGATTCCGGCCACACAGAGGGTCGACCCCAGAGATCGAGACCTTCGTAGGAACACAACCGAAGCTCTAGGCAGGACTGATGAAGAAAATTCCCCAAGTCTCCTTCCCCGGCCCCTGCTTCAACGATTCGTATCCCCGGCCGAATTCGGCTTCTCAGCTCACGACGAATCCAGCGCCAGTTTCCCATTAAAAAATTGATCCTTCGCAGATCCCGGCGATTGGCGATCGCACCGGGGTCAGACGGCGATAGTGAATCGAGTATTTCCGGTACCACCACGCGAGAAGTCATCCTCAAATCCAACGCATTCCGCTGCCATTACGCAAGCGAGCTTGGTTGTTCATCCGTGTTGCTTTGCCTTGTAGCGTTCTGGAGGGCATCGTGCTCGAGGTTCCGTGGTCTGCGTTCGAAAGAAAGTGTATCCACTGCGATCGCCAGGGTTCGGCAGCTAGAGCAGCCGCTCCCAACACCGAGCCTTCCACCGTTCCCACTTGGTCAGCAAAAGATCCCTGAAACCCCGTGCCGACGCTTTCAGTGACACTTGACATCACTTCCCGCCTCTTCAACGATCCGCAGCCAATGAAGGATAGGACAGTTCGACGTTGATGACCCTCGACATTGAAACCGAGACCCTCGCAGAGCTCAAAGCCTGCGTCGAAGCCCTAGAAGACCGAAAGGCAGAAAATACCCGAATCCTCGACGTGCGAGGAAAATCCTCGATCACCGATTTTCTGATCATTTGCTCGGGAACCTCTACTCCACACCTCCGTGCTCTCTGCGGTGCCGCGGAGAAGGCTATGTTCCACAGCCCTGGAAAGGTGTCCCGTCATCGGGATGAATTTGAGAGCGGATGGGTCGTTTCCGATGGCATCGACTTTGTGGTTCACATCTTCACCGAGGAAATGAGGGATCTCTTCCGATTGGAAGCTCTTTGGAAAGATGCGCCAAGTATCTCCCTCGACACACTGTCCGCAGCGTAAAAGTTTCTATTCGTCGAGATTTGCTGGAGGAGTGAGCACCAGCTTTTTGCCCAGAACGATGCAGTTGTAGAGCGTCCGACCTACCTGGTCTCGCGTGAGATAGGCATTACTTCCCGCCACCTCATCGAGCGAAACGACTGTCTGACGCTTTACGTCGAACAAATTGACTTGCAGATGACCTGCCTCCCAAAGAGCGGGATCCTCCAAGCCAAAGTCAGCGGAGAAGTGTAACAGCATCTCCCCGGTCTCCCAAAAGAACCAGACATCGTTGGCAACGTTTGGCAATGGTGACACGTAAACGACCTGTTGGGTCTTACCCAAATCCTCCAGACTGGAGATTGCTCCAAACTGGATCGGTAAACCTGAGTCGATGCGGCCCTCGAGATACTCCATCACCTCTCGGCGAGCAGCCGCCCGCATTGTCTCCAGTAAATCTCCCTCGGGGTATCGGGCGTCCATCCGTGAAGCATGTGCAAACTCCTGAATCTCCTCTGCCGAAATGACCACCACTTCAAAACTCTCGTCCTCGCCCTCTGGCATCTGCCGGGAGACGTTGATGACCTTGAAACCACTGTCCTTCACCTCGAAATCCAGCTCATCAATACGGTAGTCGGACTTCTTCACCGAAACCACGTAGTCCAGTTGAGGCAGGATAATCGTCCCAAAACGACTATTATCACCCGCATCGGTCTCCTTCATGTCCTCTCGGACCCAGAAAATCGCTTCTCCTGCGTCAACCACTATCTGCGCCTGATTCTCGTCGAGAAACCAGCGATAGAGGTATTGAGCCACTTCGAAAAGAAAGCCTTTCTCTCTTAGCTCGTCGACCGTGCTCTCTGATTGCGCTTTTAGTGATGCGATCAGAAATAAAAGGGAGCAGAAAACGGCTACGCTTTGTTTCATGGATTCAAACGGCGAAGCGTGAAAAAGCGATTCCCACCCAATGATCCACTCTGGCTATCGGGAATCCGAACATAGTTGCCCCCTGGGTGGTACACATCCTTGTCGGTCATCCAAGAGTACGCACGGCCCGTCACCGGGATCTTTTGAATGGTCTTTAATCCGGCAAATCGTTCAGCTTCCGGAATTCCCCCTCGTTCATAGGAATCAGCGAGACCCTGTGCGTAATTGAGAAGTCGGGCGAATTTTCCCGGAGGACCCTGGCCCGCGATCCGGGAAAGGTAATCAACGCGCTTACCCACCCGAGGCACCGCCTTAAACGCTCCAGACGCATCCCGATAAAACCCATCGCACTGACCCTTCTCGCCGCCCGCGGTAATCACCTCGATGATGTCATTTGTCTGCACCGTGGCGATTTGAGCCTGCCGATACCCGGCCGGCACGTAATCAATCCGGTTGTCGCAGACCCAAAGGATTGAAAGCATAGTTGCCTTCGAATCCGATTCACTCATCCATCCCGGCTCCCCGGGAAACGGTGCTTCGTTGATGAGTAAGCGTGCGATGTAACCCGAACGGGTATTGTCGGGCTTGAGGTCCACGGCAGCGTTCAGCGCTGATTTGGGAACAATGGCACCGAGCAAGACGAGCATAACCGCAAACACGAAGGCGTCTGAACTAATTCTCGGCATCCTCTTCCCGCAAAAAATACACATTGCTGACCTCAGCGCCCGGCCGCTGATACGTCCCGAGCAAGACCTGTCGTTCCGGCAAAAACCGCAACACGTAAAAGGATCCAGGGTAACCCTCATCTCTCAACGTGACCCGTATCGCTGGAACTCCATCGTCCTCGATCCACTCAGCCGATTCCACCTTGACCGGATCCGGGTTCCGATAGACCGCGGTCGGGCCCTCTTCGGAATTCACATCCGAAATTTCAAGTTCGTACTGCCGATCCATCCTTCGCCACTCACCCTCAAAATCGGAGACCTCCGCAGGACGGGCAATCGCAGAAGGAATATCATAGGGAGGCTCAAGCATCTCACCACTCAAGCTAGCCGCAAAAAGAAATACCACGGGAAATGTAAAAGTGCGGAGAATCACATCAACACTCCATATACGCACATAAAAAAGAGCAATAGAAGACTCTTGAACCGAAAGATTTGCTCCTCATCTGCCCCAGACCTATTACTAGCAGGGGGAGTTTACACTCTCAACAAACACCACTCTTCGGTTAAGGATCGTAGTAATAGATTCCAGAAAGAGGGAGTTTGCTGCTCGATATCTCTCAGCTATTTGCTACAGACTTTTTTCCTTAATTTGACGTTAGACTGATTTTTTGGCTTTACTCTCTCGCTCTATTCCCAGATCTCTTGGCAAGCAAATTGCTGGGAGGGACGGAAAAATCAATGCAAAACACTGCAAATGGTACCAGGGTGGGCGCAAATGCGGGGCCAACGGTTGATTCCACGCCTGAGCCAAGGTCTTCCTCAGTCATCACTTTTGACAGTGCTGCCCTTCCGTCGGTTGCAAGTAGCTACAGGCTGTCAAAGAGAGAAGTAGAGGTTTTACATTGGGTTATGGAGGCAAAGAGTGACTCGGAAATCGCTACGATTCTGAGTATCAGTCACCGGACGGTAAACCATCACGTTGGGAGCATACTTCGAAAGATCGGGGTCGAAAACCGTGTTGCGGCGTGCCGCATTGCATGGGAGGCGCAATTGAAAAGCGGAACTGAGTCATGATCGGGAATCGTTTAGAGGGAGTGCGGCTTTTGAAGGTCTGGGTACAGGCGGCAGCCGTCTTCTGCACGTTCTGGTTCTGGTATGTTGGATTTTTCAGCCTTTACGCTGGAGGAAGCCTACCCAGCCCAGCACACTACACGATCTACTCTGTGATTGCGTTCGGTGCAGTTATTTTCGAGCGGCTTCTGCGAGACCACTCCAAAGCGATTGCACCAGCCTACCAATCTCATGAGCGAAGTGTTCTCATCACCGCCCGCCAGACAGGTTTCGTTGCCTGCGCATTTTTGCTCGTGGCCTTTATCGCGAAGGACAAGACGATTTCCCGGGCCTTCATTCTGTCTCTTCTCGCGGTCCTTCCGGCCAGCCTCTTACTTGCGAATCATTACATTTTGCCGCGGCTGACTCGCCAGTTCTTTCTCGGCAATCGTCGCTTGCGAACCGTATTGATCGGCGAGCCTGCCGAAGTCCGCAGGAATCTCGAATGGTTCCGTAAGCAAGAATCCTTGGGTATGGAAATCGTTGGCTACATCGGAAACGGGGTAGACGGTGTAGCAATCGACGGGATTGCCCACCTGGGTGCCAGAACCGAACTTGAATCCACTCTCAAACGAATCGGTCCGTCCACTGCAGTATTTCTCGACCCACCAGATGTCTGCACCGATTTGATCGCCCATAAGGAAATTGGCGACAATCTAGGGATCAGAATCGTTCACGTTTGGGACTTTCAGGCACATTTTGGAATTGTTCCCATTCTTCACACGGAAAGCGGCCTGCAATTTCTTGGGTTTCTCTCCGAGCCTCTGGAGAGCCCCTTCAACCGCCTAGCCAAAAGGGTCTTCGACATCGCGGTTGCCCTACCGGTCTGCCTTTTCGTCCTTCCGCCCCTAGCCCTTTGCGTATGGCTAACCCAAAGATCCCAATCGCCCGGTAGTTTGTTTTTCGTGCAGGATCGTCGTGGTCAGGAGGGTAGAACGTTCCGTATGCTCAAGTTCAGAACGATGCGAGAAGACAATCCCGACGAGGCCCGCCAAGCCACGCGAGAAGACGGCCGTGTTTTCTCTGCTGGACGTATCCTGCGCAAGTTGAGCATCGACGAGTTCCCACAGTTCATCAATGTGTTATTAGGGGATATGAGCATTGTTGGGCCCCGTCCGCACCTCGCCGATCATGACGAGCGTTTTGCCACTGTCTTCCACGGGTATCGCCTCCGTTCCTTTGTCAAACCGGGCATCACCGGTCTTGCTCAGGTCCGCGGTTTCCGAGGATTGGTCGAGGAAGATTCTGATGTGCAGAAGCGCGCCGAATCAGACCTGCAATACCTCGAGCACTGGAGCCTGATCCTCGACGCCACCATTGTCCTAAGAACTTTCGCCAAACTTTTCCATGCCTCCAAAAACGCACTCTAACAAACCAGTTTTGCACACAACCCAACTAAAATCATGAAAACGAAAAAGCGTCTCACCGTCTCTCTTTCCAGCATTGCCATCGGCTGTTCTGGAGTCAGCTTCACTCATGCGCAGGGGATCGGCAACGCCGTTGATCTCTATGCCGGGGTTTCTGGAGCCGTCGAATACACCGACAATGTATTCCTCAACAGCAATGAAGATTCTGACACAATCTTCTACCTCTCCCCTTTCGTCGGAATTGCACGAGACAAGGGTTTGGTCTCGCTCGATGGGACTGCTGGAGTCAACTTTCAGAAGTATGTCGACTTCGACGACAACGACTCGGCGAATCTATTCGCCAACCTAAGCGGTGCCTACGCTGGAAAGCCTCTAAGTGCCTCTGGCTCGATCGGATACACCCAGGAAACTCAGGCTAGTGGCGCAGTCGGAACCATCCTCGAGACCGGGAATTTCAACGTGAATGGTTCGCTCAAATATTACATAAGCGACATCAGTGGAGTAAGTGCCTCAGCGGGATATGCCACATCCGTATCCGACACCTCTGGCTTCGGAGACACCGAGACCTTCACTGTTGGCGGTGGAGGCTTCTACGACTACTCCGAAGCACTCTCATTCGACTTGGGCGTTCGCTACCGCAGAACCGAGGTGTCAGACGTGAACCAAGCGGCCAACGACTCCGATGACATCGCGCTGATTGGAGGAGTTACCGGTGACCTTACGCCGACCTTAGTCGGTAATCTCCAAGCGGGTGTCCAACAGAGGTCTTTTGACAACGCGAACGAGGACGACCAAGTCCGTCCGTTCTTCGGAGCAGGTCTGACGTGGACCATCGACTCGCTGACCAGCGTATCGCTGACCGGGAAATACGACTACACAACTACCGTGTCTAACCTGTCACAGGAATCGTTGATTCTTACTGGAACTCTCAATCATTCCTTTACCAATCAATTGAGCGGCAATGTGGGACTCAGTTTTGAAGACGACAATTTTGTCTCGACCGTTCCCGGCCAAGAAGACCGCGACGATACGCAGTGGGAAGTGTTTGGCGGAGCAAGCTACCAACTGACCGATTGGGGAACCGTAGGTGTTCAACTCAGCTACGCTGACCGCGATTCGAACGAGGATTTCTTCACTTATGATGTCTTCAGCGCTACGCTGTCTGCCTCTGCTTCGTTCTAAGAAACTGCTTCGTTCTGAGACGCCCTTAGCTTGGGCGGCGTGTTTGATGATTGTTTTGAACATGGGTGAGAAGAAATTGTTGTATAATAATTGGGAATCAGCGGGTTCATATCAAAAGGGACTTGGGGTCACAATAGTGCCTCCAAGGATTGGAGATTTCGGCACCTTCAAGGCTCTCTTGTCCGCCCTCTGCATTTCACTCCCAGTGATTATGCACGCCACCCAAACTCCTTCGGACGCTATCCCGTTCACAGGGGACGGAACTTTAGAGCCGGTCACAGAAAGTTCGCAGGAACCAATTGTCGAGCCACCAACTGAGAATTACCTGTTGGCTCCTTTCGACAAAGTCGCGATTCGAGTCTTTGACGAGCCGGAACTCGATTCCGCTCAGCGGATTACTTCTCGCGGGGAGATAACATTGCCCCTTCTGGGGACCGTCAAGGTTGCCGGACTTTCCATTGAGCAGACGAAAGACAACCTCGAAAGACTTTACGTCGAGCAGAAATTTCTTCGCCAACCAGCGGTTTTCGTCGCGATCGAAGAGTTCTCACCCAAACGGATCACCATCCTGGGCGAAATCGGTTCCCCGAGCTCCTTCGAGCTTCCGATTGGAGCAAATTACGTCGAAATCGAAGCGGCCATAGCGATGGCGGGAGGCTTTACCGATCTCGCGCGGAAGTCTTCCGTCCGGGTTACCCGCAAGAGCGAACCGGACGGACGTGAGAAAGTGGAAGAAGTCGATATGGACGATGTCCTTTTCGACGATGAAGAAGGGTTCGCCACCACCCGTTACCGGATCTACCCCGGCGACATCCTTTACGTCCCTCGTCGCTTCTTCTAAGGGGGAACAAGGAAAAAATCCACCAAAGACGAAGAAAGGAGTGTTCCCAATAAATAGGCAAAATTACTCACTACAGACTAACCGTCTCACAGACTCAGAGACCAACCGCCTAACAACCGTCTAACCGCCTCACCGTCTTACCGTTTCACTGTCTAACAGACTAACCGAAAACCCCTCCGCCCGAATGGGGAACCAACAGTCCAATCCCGCGCTCCGCGCCACCTTCCAATCGACTCCCAAGGCCGACCAAGGGCGGTAGCTTGTTCGGCTTATCAGTGAGACGGTTAGTCTGTGAATCAGTGAGTCAGCAGCTTTTTTGTCGGCAAAATCATCTGTATTAGGCCAATTGCTCAACGCCCAACTTTCTTACTGACTAACCGACTCTCAGACTAACCGACTCAGTGCTTTACCCCCCCACTGACTCACAGACTCACCGTCTAACTGCCTCACCGCCCAACCGTCTCACCGTCTTACGGCCTCACCGTCTCACCGACAACCCGTTCATGAAAATCCACCTAATCGAAGACCTCGACACCTATCGGGAGGCTTTTGATTTTCAGCAGAGTATTTTTGAGAAGTCTAAATCTTGGCCTCGAGAAGAAAGTTACTCCCTCATTGATCAGATCAGACGCTCCTCGCGCTCTGTTGGAGCCTCCTTGTCCGAAGCTTGGGCAAAGCGAGAGTATCCAGCACATTTCCACAGCAAACTAACCGATTCTGACAGCGAATTGTTAGAAACCGGCCATTGGCTAAGGACGGCCAGATCCTGCGGCTACCTATCTGACGAGGATTTTCAAAAGCTAAAAGAGCAGCGTGACACCCTAGGCCGCAGAATCGGAAAAATGATCCAGACCTCCAACAATTTCTGTAGCCCACGAAAAAAATAGAACTCGGTCCAACCGTCTCACCGTCTCACCGAACAACCGCCAAATGAAATCGCCAACATCTACACTAGAAAACGAAAAACCGCTTTTCTCCATCGGTGACATCATCGCCATCCTCCGCTACCGCTGGCTCCCTGGACTTGCGGTGGGGTTGGTCCTCGCGGCGGCATTTGCTTTTTGGAAGATGCAGGAGACCCCGATCTATAAGGCGAGCGCAACGGTAATGGCCGAGATGAATCGGGATCGGGTTCTGACCAACATGGAGGATGTCGTTGACCCGCGCGCCATGAGGCTCGACATAGCCATAAACACCCACTTTGAACGTCTGCGGAGTCAGCAATTTGCCGAACAGGTTGCCGAGGAACTGAGCGAAACACAAATCCAGCAACTGGTCGCGCCTTACCTTAACCCGGACAACCCGGAACAGGTTCCCAATCCAATCGGAGTGCTGCGGCGTTCGTTCTCGGTTTCGAGTCGAAGCGGCTCGCAAGTTCTCGTTTTTTCCGGAACACACCCCAACCCGCAAGTAGCCGCTTGGGTTCCCAATCTATTTGCAGAGACATACATTCGCTACCTAACGGCTCTCCGGGCAAGTTCGAGCGAAATCGCGATTACCTTTCTCGAGGAACAGGTCGAAGCCGCCCGCAAGGATGTCGAAGCCGGTGAGCAGGTTTTGCAGGATTACCGCCGCGAGAACAATTTGATCTCTATCGAGGAGAACCAACAAGTCGTTTCCCTTGAACTCCAAGGGTTGAACGAAGCTCTGAACAGCAACCGTATCCGGCTCGTCACCCTCCAATCGCAACTGGCCCAAATCGAATCGGCGGGAACAGACCCAACTGCACTGTCCAAGATTCCCGCGCTAGTGGACAACGAAGCCATCGCTGAGGTCGTCGCCAACCTGGATCGTCTCTCGCAGGAACGCGACATCCTCTCTCAACGCTACCTTGAACGCCACCCGAAGATGGTGGCCAACGCAAACGAGGTAAGTGCCACCCTTCGGCAGCTGGAAGCGGCGGCCAAAAGGCGGCAAACAACACTGCAGGAAACTCAGAAGGGAACTGATGCGGAGATCGCCATCCTTTTGGACAAAATCGCCGACGTGGAGAACCGCGCCCGTGAACTCGACCAGCTGGCCATCCAATATACAGTCCGGGAAAGGGAAGTGCAATCAAAGCGACGTACCTACGAAAGGCTCATCGATCGTCTAAACGAAACTCAGGTCACCACCCAGCTCGACACGACGGTTCTGCGGATCATGGACGAGGCCACCCCTCCCGGTTCGCCTATTTCCCCCTCACTTCGCAACACGATTACAACGGCGACCATCATTTTCCTGATTTGTTTGATTGGGATTCCCATTGGTCTGGAGTTTCTCGACAATCGGATTCGCACCTTCATGGATATTGATAGGGTTTTGAAGAAGCCGTTGCTTGGTGAGATTCGAGAAATCGAAAACGCAGGTTCCAAGACGATCACACGGGGTGTCCTCGATGAAAAAGACGAAATCTTGGAATCGTTTCGCAATATTTACAGCAACCTTCATTTGAAAGATGATCTGCCCTCCTCTTTTGCAATGGTGGTCACCAGCACGATCCCCTCTGAAGGAAAGACATTTGTCGCAGCTAACTTGGGCGAGATCTTTTCCCGGCACGGCAAGAAAGTGATTCTCATCGACACTGACCTTCGTCGCCCCAGCCTCGCCGGTTACTTGGACCAGTCCAATGAGAAAGGTCTCCTTTCCTGGCTGCGATCACGCAAGGAAAAAGGAAACCAGGATCAACAGCCAAATCCCCTTTCATCGGACGACTTGAACGTGGTGCGCATTGCGGAAAATCTGGACCTCCTTCCGGCAGGAGGATCGACAAAGTCACCGACCGAGGCTCTCACCAGCGACGCCCTTGACGTTCTTATCTCTCACCTCAAGGAAGCCTATGACATCATCATTTTCGACACCCCTCCGGCAGGGATTTTCCCTGATGCCACCCTTCTGGCTGATTTCGCCGACACCTCCATTTACGTCGCGCGCCAGAAAAAGGTGGCCCGCGCAGCCGCCCGCCACGGCATCTCCCTCCTCGACCGCGGCCGCGCCCCTGTAGTAGGCGTCGTCCTGAACGGGATAACCACCAACCCAACCGCCGGACAAAGCGGCTACGGCAACTACGGTTACGGCCAATACGGTGGCTACGGATACGGCTACAACTACAAATACACCTATCAAAAGAAGTATCAGAAGCATTACGCATCGGAAACGAGAGGTGACGGTGAGACCGTTAGTCGGTGAACCGGTGAGTCGGTTAAACTGTAAGTCGGTGAAGCGGTTAGGAAATCGAGAACAATTAGAAAGCACCACGTTGGAATTCGGAATCAATCCGTGACTCTCGCAACCACACCACATATCCAACTATTACTCCGTCTTACCGCGGACTCACGGTCTCACCGACTCACCGACCAACAGCGTCACCAGCAAGTATCTTCCTTGACGCCCATCTTTTAGTACCTACCGTAATTACCCATGAAAACGACTACAAAGCTCACCAAGATCGGTAATTCTCAAGGGATCCGACTAAGCAAAGAATTGCTCGGGCGATATGCAATCTCAGATGCTCTAGAGATGGAAACGACCCCTGATTCCATCATTCTGCGTCCTCTCACGAACACTAAGACAACTTGGGAATCTACCTACCGGGAGATGGCTCGGTCTGAGGAAGACTGGTCTTCTTGGGATACCTTGTCCGAGGACGGTATACCGAATGAAGATTGAGCGATATGGAATCTATTGGGTGGATTTAAATCCAGTTATTGGATCGGAGATGGCAAAGACTCGTCCTGCAATCGTTGTCAGTGACGACTTAATGAATCAAAACTTGGATACGATAGTGGTCTGTCCACTCACGTCTCAGATCCACCCAGCATGGAGATCACGTATTCAGATGAACTGTGCCGGCCAAAGCTCTGAAATTGCTGTGGATCAGATCCGCACCATTAGCCGCAGGCGCCTTAGAAGAAAAATCGACCAAGCAAATGCTGAAACAACCTCAGCCCTCCGATCTCTAATCGTAGAAATGTACGGATCCCCCTAGGGCCATTGAGCCCTCAGCTTTCCACTTTCAACTCCCAGTTCCCCACTGTCTAACCGCTTGCCCTGCGTAGCTCGCACAGCGTAGAAGGGTCTAACTGCCACCAGCTTCAACTTTCAGTTCTCGACTATCCCCCTCACTGTCTCACCCCTCTACGCTCTCCGAGCTACGCAGGGCAAGCGGTCTCACAGATGTCAGTCAAAACTCTCCTCGTCACTGGTTCCTCCGGCTTAATCGGCTCCGAGGTTTGCCTCTTTTTCGCGAAAAAAGGATGGGAAATCCATGGCGTCGATAACAACCAAAGAGCAGTATTCTTTGGTTCTCAGGGGGATACCCGATGGAATCAGAGCCGTCTCGCGAAACTGCTCGGGAAACAGTTCATCCACCACGAAGTTGACATTCGTAGCCGACTCGACGTGCTCAATTTGGTCAACGAAGTTCGACCAGACGCCGTTGTCCACACTGCAGCCCAGCCCAGCCACGACCGTGCAGCCGCCATCCCCTTTGCCGATTTTGATACCAACGCCGTCGGCACCCTCAATTTGCTCGAAGCCGCACGCCGGAGTTGCCCGGAGGCCCCCTTCGTCCATATGTCAACCAATAAGGTCTATGGCGACCGCCCCAATACGATCAAACTCAAGGAAATGGAAACTCGCTGGGACTATGCCGATCCGATTTACACCGAAGGCATTCCCGAAGACTTCCCCATCGACCAGGCGAAGCACTCGATCTTCGGGGCCTCGAAAGTCGCGGCCGACATTATGGTCCAAGAATACGGTCGCTACTTTGAGATGCCGACCTGCGCCCTGCGAGGTGGCTGTCTGACGGGTCCCAACCACAGCGGTGTTGAGTTACACGGCTTCCTCAGCTACCTCGTCAAGTGTAACTTGGAGGAGCGCGAATACACCGTCTTCGGTTACAAAGGCAAACAAGTCCGTGACAACATTCACAGCGAAGACGTGGCTCGCTTCATCGACGCCTTCATTCAAGCCCCTCGCGCCGGTGGGGTATACAACATCGGGGGTGGCCGGGACAACAGTTGCTCCATCCTCGAAGCCTTCCAAATCACCGAAAGATTCACCGGAAAGCCCCAAGCCTACGAATACAGCGACCAAAACCGCTCCGGCGATCACATTTGCTACATCAGCAATCTAGCCAAGATGCACGAGCACTACCCCAGTTGGAATATCACCATTAGTCTCGAAGAGACGATCAGTCAGATTGTCGAGGCGTGGAGTGGTTCTAGTGTTAGTTGAAGGTGAGAGTTTAAGTTTAAGTGGGAACCCAAAGTTTCGAAGATCTTGAAGTTTGGAGACGAAGCCTTCATCTCGCCTTCAGCGTTTGCGAAGCAGCTGAGAAGTGGAAGAATTTGGGATTGCGCGATCAAATCACTCGATCTGCTGTTTCTGTTCCATCAAACATCGCTGAAGGGGCAGAACGAACTGGGAAATCGAATTCAAACAGTTTCTAGGATATGCCCGTGGTTCATGCGGAGAGCTTAGAACTCAGCTAATCATTGCAGAAAGATTAGGTTATCTTCCATCTGACAAGGCGAGAGCTTGGATTTCCGAATCACGGGAGATTTCAAAAATGCTCTGGGGCCTTACTAAGTCCCTGGGACGATAGCCCCTAAACCCAAAACGACTTTTTCCAAATCGTTCACTTTAACTTAAACTATCAAGATACACCGCATCTTAATCACCGGTGGTGCTGGCTTCGTCGGCTCGAACCTTTGCCTCGCCCTCCGCGATGCGTTTCCGGAGGTTGGAATCACCGCGATGGACAACCTCTATCGCAAAGGGTCCGAACTGAACCTTCCACGCTTCGAAGCGGCAGAAATCCGCTTCCACAAGGGAGATATCCGCGATCCGGAGTCATTCCCGGAAGATCCTTTCGACCTGATGATCGAATGTTCGGCGGAGCCCTCGGTGCTGGCAGGACGTGACGGATCCCCGGATTACCTTTTCCAAACCAACCTTGTCGGGGCCTATCATTGCCTTGAAGCCTGCCGCCGCCACGACGCAGGGATG
Source organism: Verrucomicrobiota bacterium (assembly GCA_038744685.1). Taxonomy (NCBI): domain Bacteria; kingdom Pseudomonadati; phylum Verrucomicrobiota; species Verrucomicrobiota bacterium. Next base: position 57,486 of record JBCDMB010000014.1, on the reverse strand, counting down.
ATCTTCCTCTCGACCAGCCGCGTCTATCCGGTGGCCCGACTGGAAAGCCATCCCTGGCGCGAAGAGGAAACCCGATTCGCATGGGATGACGAGGGAACACCCGGCCTGAGTTCGCGAGGCGTGGCCGAGACCATCGACCTCTCCGGTGCCCGTTCGCTCTATGGCTTCACCAAGTTCGCCGCCGAGCAGATGATCGAGGAGTACCGCAACAGCTTCGGTTTCCGCGCCGTCGTCAACCGCTGTGGCGTCATCGCCGGCCCCTGGCAATTCGGCAAGGTCGATCAAGGCGTCGTCGCCCTCTGGGTCATGGCCCACCACTTCCGACGCAACCTTTCCTACATTGGCTACGGGGGCGGCGGCAAGCAGGTGCGCGACATGCTTCACGTCCAAGACCTTGCCGATCTGATCGTCGAACAAGTCCGCAACTTCGAAGCTTGGGACGGCTGGCTCGGTAACGTAGCAGGCGGCCTTGAATGCTCCGCATCCCTTCGAGAACTCACCCGCCTTTGCGAAGAAGTCACCGGTAATCGCATCGACATCAACTCCGCACCCGAGAACCGCCCCAACGACCTCCGCATCTTCCTCGCCGACTGCAGCAAGCTACGCGCGAAACTCGCCTCGATCAACAAAGAGCAAGTATCCAGTAACAAAGAACTTCCCAATTTTCCCCGGCGCACCGTCCGCGACATTGTCACCGACACCCACGCCTGGGTCCGCAAAAACGAATCCGCTCTGGCCGACCTCTGAAGCATTCCACTTCTGCGTTCAAATTTCAGCTCTCGATTCTCTACTCTCCCCACCCTCTCACCGTCTCACCGTCCAACAGTTTTCAGATTTCAGTTTTCCCCTTTCCGACTCACTGTCTCACCCCTACGCTCTCCGAGCTACGCAGGGCAAGCCGTCTCACCGTCTCACCGTTTTCAGCTTTCCTACTGTTTCGCCCTTCACACCTACCCCAACTTGCCTGTTGCTTCACTCTTCAAACTTCCCCCGTCAAACTTCTTAAATCATCTTGACGCAAGATCCAAGAACATCATGATGTTAAATATGAGAACGACGCTTACCATCGAACCGGACGTTGCAGAAAAAGCAAAGCTTGCCACACAAACCACTGGAATGACTTTCAAAGAACTAATAAACGAAGCACTCCGTTGTGGAATCGACCAAGTCACAGCTCCTAGACCCTCCCGCCGCTACAGGACAAAAGCGCGTTCGCTTGGCCTGAAGCGCGGACTCAACTACGACAATGTTGCCGACCTGCTAGCTCAAACCGAGCGGGAGGACTATCGCTAGTTTTTTCCTCAGTCCTTACAGTCCCAATATCCTCGACTCCCTACGCGTACGGTTTTGATCTTCCCAGACGCAAATTTGCTCCTGTATGCGGAAGATGCCGAGTCACAGTATCACGAAGCAGCCCGACATTGGTGGGATACGGCACTTAGTGGCTCCGCAGCAGTCTGCCTCTGTTGGGAAGTCATCAATGCCTATCTTCGCATCGGTACAAACCCACGTATTCATGAAGCACCCCTTAGCCTCGAAGAGGCCAGTGGAAGAATCAATAGTTGGCTAGATCAACCCTGTGTCCGGGTAATCCACCCTTTAAATGATCACTGGAAACAATTTTGCCAACTGCTCATGGAGGCGCAAGCAACTGCAAACCTTGTCCCGGACGCACATCTAGCAGCCCTTTGTAAAAGCCACGGCTGCACACTCTACTCAAGTGACCATGACTTCGCAAAATTCACCTCTATCAAGTGGGTGAATCCACTACGACCGTGAGGTAACCGGTGAGCCAGCACCGAAGATACAGCCAGCAACAAGCGGTTCATTCCCAACCATTTCGCTGAATCTATTGAGAGATATTCGAAACAATTTAACCCTTCAGACTTCACCCTTCCCACTACCAGCTCTCCACTGTGAGCTCTCCACTGACTTACTGACTCACCGACTAACCGTTTGACCGACTAACCGTCTAACCGTCTAACCGTTTTCAGCTTTCAACTCTCAGTTTTCAACTATTTGACACAATTAATCAATGGTTGTAAATTGCCATCATGATCAAAACACAAGTTCAATTACCCGACACTCTATACCATGAGGCGAAGCGGATTTCTCAGCAGTATGAAATGAGCCTTGCTGAGGTGGTCCGCCGCGGACTCGAAGGAATAATCCCTTCCTACCCCAATCGTTCCGCGCAAAAAGAGCCTTGGACCTTGCCGACCGTCTCCGTCGGTCTGGTGAAAGATCCGTTTGCGGATAAAAATTGGCGGGAAGAACACGCCATCGATGCCGTAGGTCGGATGAAATGATAGCATTTGATACGAATGTTCTATTTCCCTCGCTCGAAGAAACCCATCCCGATCACGCCGCCGCCAGAAGATTCCTTGGAGATCTTCAAACCGGATCTCAGTCGGTGGCTTTGTGCGAGCTGACCTTGGTCGAGACCTATGTTCTTTTGAGAAACCCCGCCATTTGTCGAAATCCTCTCGACCACCAGCGGGCCCTGGAGATCATCAACCATCTTCGCACAAATTCCTCTTGGCGGCTCGTCGACTACCCTGGCGGTTTGATGGATAGAATCTGGAAGAACCCTTTCTCCGATGAAAACCCACCCCGAAGGCGCATCTTTGATACCAGACTAGCGGTTACCCTCCTTCATAACGGCGTCACTCACTTCGCCACCGCAAACACCAAGGACTTTGTCTCCTTTCCTTTTGATAAGCTCTGGAACCCTTTCTTGGAACAGTAATACCGAATAACCGCTCTCGACTCTCAGTTCTTCACTGAAGGACCGTCTCGCGGACCAACTGCCTCACCGTTTCCCGCTCCCGGCTATTCCCTCAACTTTCTCCGACTCACCGTCTCACTGACTGACCGACTCACCGCTTTCAGCTCTCACATTCAGAACCGTTTCACCGATATCCAACTGGCATTTTCGGACATGCAATTGTTTTATTTTCACTGTAGATATGGAAACCTCAGACGAGTGGCTTGAATGGTTCCGCATGACACCCACCGAACGGTTCAAAGCCAGCATGGACCTCTGGCCCCAATTCATCGCAATGGGAGGCAGCTGTGATCCCGACCCCGATTACCAGAGCCCTTTCTTCGATGAAGCGGAATGGCGTGCGCTCGCTGATGATGGGCGGCCAAGCCTGCGTGCTCTACGGAGCAGCCGAATTCAGTCGTGACCTTGACCTGGCGATTCAAGTCGACGAAGAGAACCTTTTTTCCCTGGGGAAAGCCCTCGCCGAGCTGAATGCCACTGTAATCGCAGTACCTCCTTTCGAACGTAAGTATCTTGAGCGGGGTCATGCCGTCCATTTCCGATCCCATCTCCCGGAAATGCATCGGCTTCGGATCGACATTATGACCCGGATGAGGGGAGTAGATTCTTTCGAGATTTTATGGGAAAGACGAACCTCCTTCACAATTGAAAATCTGGAGTTAGATCTTCTCTCAATCGGCGATTTGATAGCCGCAAAGCGAACGCAGCGAGACAAAGATTGGCCAATGACGAACCGCTTGGTCGAGGCGCACTACCTCGCTAACGCGGAGAAACCGGATGAGCCATCAATACGGTTTTGGCTCACCGAATCGTTCGATCTCTCTTTTCTCAGTTCTCTGGTAGAGAGGTTTCCGGTCCAAAGCGGGGAACTAAGCGAATCCAGACCCGTTCTCGCAACACTTCTCCAAAAGCAAACCGAGAGAGCGAGAACTCAACTACAGGAAGAACGGCGATCCATAGAGCTTGCAGACGAAGCCTACTGGGCACCCCTGATCAAAGAACTTCACCAACTACGCACCAAAACCTGATTTCAGATACTACATCCAACGGTTTCACTGTTCTCGACTCTCAACTTTCAGCTTTCATCTCTCCACACTGACTAACCGACTCACTGACTAACTGACTAACCGTCCCACTGCTCTCAACTCTCCCCACTGACTGACTGGCTCACTGACTAACCGACTCACCGCTTGCCCTGCGTAGCTCGCAGAGCGTAGAAGGGTCTAACCGCTCTCTTCTTTCAGCTTTCACCGTCTAACTGACTAACCGTCTGACCGTCTCACCAAAAAATGCCCAACCTCCCAGTAACCACCTATAGTCCCGATTCGCTGTTTAGGGACAAACGTCGCCTTTTTACAGAATTAAAAGATGAATTGTTAGGGTCCCGCGAGCTGGCCTTCGCGCTCTTCAAGCGAAACATCAAAGCACAGTTCAGACAAAGCGCTCTCGGTTACACATGGTTGTTATTCCCACCGATTGCTACCACTCTGGTTTGGTTCTTCCTGAATCGTTCCGGCGTGGTTCGTGTGGCCGAAACTGGAATCCCGTACCCTGCCTTTGTCATGATTGGCACTCTCCTCTGGCAAGCCTTCTTGGATGGTATGCTCAAACCAATACAAGCATTGGAGACCTCAAAGTCCATGCTTACGAAGATCAACTTTCACCGCAGTGCACCAGTGATTGCCGGGATCATGGAAACTTCTGTCATTTCTGCTGTTCGTTTAACCCTTTTGATTCCAGTCTTTGCTTTTGTAGGTCTGATACCGGGATGGACAGCTGTTTTCTTTCCCGTAGCGTATCTGGCTATCGTCCTTCTTGGCACATCCTTTGGCACCCTCTTGGCTCCCATAGGGTTACTTTACACCGACATTGGGCGTGGCCTGCAGGTTCTGGGACAATTCCTCATGTATGCGGCTCCGGTCGTTTATCCGATCGCCACCGCAGGAATCTTAGCCATTGTCCACAAATTAAATCCGACCACTTACCTGTTGGAGACGGGTCGGGAGCTGCTTACGGGATCACCGCTTCTTTATCTTTCCGAAAGTGTCCTCATCACCCTCACCGCTTTCGTTCTGCTTCTCATCGCTTGGACTGTCCTGCACATTTCAATGCCCCGCCTTATCGAAAGGATGGGGATGTAGAGGCTGCCGGGGAGGCATTTTGTCTAAGAGAAAAGTTGATGTTGAAGTAGCAGCACAAGATTCCAGTTTCGAAAATTTAAAGCTTTCGCAGAGATCTACAGATCTGTCGGTCGAAGTTTTGAGTCGAGGAAGTTCTAGAAATCCTTGGATTCCGAAACCATCCCACGCGTTCAATTCTTTAAGTTCTGTCAAACGTTGCCAAAGGTATAGAGCACTGGAGTTTAAATATTTTCTTTGCTATGCTCAAGGGTCGGTAGGCGAAAATAGCACGCGAAAAATGATAGGACAGTAATTCTCCTATTTTAATATCCGAATCGCAAAGTAGTAGATTAATAACTTTCGCGAAACTGCACGCATACTCCTTGTCTCCGCAAGTCGCTAGAGGTTAAAACTCCGGTTTCATCTGAAGTCTGACAGTCATTCCTCGAGATCACTAAAGCGCTTTGAAATCCTCAACTTCAACTGACCACTTAAACTCATCGGCGAAGTCGACCGACGAAGTCCTCGTCAAAGTCGAAAATATCGGCAAGATTTTCTGCCGGGATCTAAGAAAGTCCCTCTGGTATGGCCTCAAAGACACGACAAGAGACCTCTTCGCTTGGGGAAGGAAGCCGGGGACTTCTGCGGAGGAACGGGGAGGAGTCCAAACAAGCCCCACCAGGTCACCCGAGCCCCGTCCCCTTCGGCAAAGCGAATTCTGGGCTAATCAGGGGATTTCCTTCGAGCTCCGCAGAGGAGAGTGCCTCGGCCTGATCGGTCACAACGGAGCAGGGAAAACCACCCTGCTAAAAATGCTCAATGGGCTGATCAAGCCGGATTTTGGAAAAATCACCATGAGAGGACGAGTCGGGGCACTGATTGCTCTCGGAGCGGGTTTCAATCCGGTGCTGACGGGTAGAGAGAACATTTACGTTAACGGTTCAGTCCTTGGGATTTCTAAAAATGAGCTCAAATCAAATTTCGATGAAATTGTTTCCTTTGCTGAGATCGAAGAATTTATAGATACCCCAGTGCAGAGTTACAGCTCAGGCATGCAAATAAGGCTTGGCTTCTCCATCGCAATAATGGCTAAACCTGATGTTCTCATTCTTGATGAAGTGCTTGCCGTCGGAGATGCAGCCTTCAGGGCCAAATCCCTCGAGAGAGTCTCCCGGCTACTAAAAGACTCCGCCGTTATTTTCGTTTCTCATCAAATGAACCAAGTTTCCCGGATATGCGAAAGGGCAATATGGTTAGAGGCTGGGAGAATAAAAGAAACAGGCGAAACAAAACAAATACTAGATCTTTATACGAATTCCATACTCGATATGGAACCGAAAAAAGAAACCAAAAAGGCCTCAGGATTGCTAAGTATATCATGCGCGAATTCAGTAACTACACAGTTCGATAATCCTCTCAATCTTGAGTTCTCGATTACTTCCCGGAGTTCATTTCAAATAAAAGCCATTCAAGTTGGATTTGAAAATCAAAGAGGTGAAGTTTTGGCGCAATCACGAACGAGAATCAACGAAAAAATTCCTGACTCGGACATTAATCTATCACTTTCTTTTGAACACATCAACTTATGTCCAGGGTGTTATTGGATTAATTTGAATCTTTTCGAAGATGAACTATACAAATATCACATTTCAATGATACACAAAGCTATGACGTTACAAATTGAAGGGGAAGGCTGGCACGGAGCACCCTACACACCAATAATGAAAGCAAAGATCGAAGAGTTCCGAAATGATTGAACTCTAGTCTTTGGAAAGAACAATAATTTTGATCTCCCGCTCTTGTGAAAACTAAATTACTTTTACTAGTCACTACACAAAGAAGTGGAAGCACCCTTCTCTTCGATGTCCTTCGCTCAAATCAGTCTATCACAGTCTCGCATAGTTGGAAAAACTTTAGATTACTGGGTGCAGATAACGCTAGGAGAAGATACCCAAAAGATCTCACCAAAGAGAATGGTTTTGAATCTGATCATTTAGAAGTCAATCCTAATCAGTATGGATACATGGAAAACATTCTACTAAAAGAAAAATGCAATCCAATATACGAGTTAGAAAAGATTCATCCCCATTTTATAAACTTCTCAAAAGCATCTATTCTAAATCTTCTAACAACAGAAGTTAACTTAACTGTAGTCGTGATGACCAGAAAGCCCTCGTCTTCAATACAATCATTCATAAACTACCAGGAGAGAGCTCACTGGTATTGGGGTATGAGTTTTTCTGAGATTGTCAAACACTTCTTAAGAGAACTTTCGTTCTTGAAGCACCTGGAAAAAATCGATGGCTTAAAAATTTATAAAACTAACTACGAAAATTACCTCAATAACTTCTTTGAAGAGAATCTCAAAATTGCACAGTTCTTAAGAGTAAGGTGGGAAAATAGCCATCTATCCGATCTTGAAAAAAGACTACTCCGCGACCACAGCACAAGAGGAAAATTCAGAACCTCAACAGAGCAGTTAAAAAATATACTTAAAGTAAATCCTTACCTTAAGTTTAAAATACGAATGCTCGATGCATATTATAAATACTTCTTTTAAATCAAGATTCGCCTACAGGCTCAAGAATTCTAGAGGTTCACTGACGCCCAGTAGGGACTGGAACCACACACTTCCTTCTCTACGCCATGATTCCAGCAAATCTAAACGATCCCCAACTTGAGTCTTTTTTGCTTGGGCCGATATGGGCGGAGGCCTTCGGTTGGATCAAGAAGCACGCTGCGAATTCCGAACTCGGCATCCATCAATTGAGAGGGGAATCAATGTTTGTGAACGTCCAGTCGTATGCCACTGAGCCTCGTGAAAACTGCCGTTTTGAGAGCCATCGACGCAACGTTGATTTACAATACACAATAGAGGGTCTGGAAGGTATCGACTATCTGAATCGAGCTAATCTGGAAAGTGATGGCGAATATGATCCGGATAAGGATTTACTCTTTCATAAGCCAGCAGCTGAAGCCTGCACTTTGCGAATAAGCGGAAGTGGTTTTTGCGTCTTCTTTCCGGGAGACGCACAACGTCCTAAGGTCGCGCTTCAAGAACCCGCACTAGTCCGAAAATTAGTTGTGAAAATCGATATCGATCTTCTCATGTAATGGTTAATTTAAGAGAGAGCCTTCTCCAAGGTAAACCTTCTATCGGTAGTTGGCTGAATTCCGGTAGCCCGATTGTGGCCGAGCTTATGGCTGCCGCCGGTTTTGACTTTATCTGCGTAGATGCAGAGCATTCTGCAGTCGACCTGCCTCAGACGCAGCAACTCTTTCAAGCAATCCGTTCGGGGAACCGAAATTGTGCCGCTATTGTACGATTACATGGAGTCGACTATGCTTTGGTCAAACGTTACCTTGATGCTGGTGCGCAAGGTGTCGTTGCGCCTCTGGTTCGGACCAAAGAAGAGGCTGAATTGCTCGTGCAGGCTACGAAGTATCCACCTGTCGGCCTGAGAGGGGTTGGTTTTTGTCGTGCTAATGACTACGGGATGCGTTTGGCCGATGAATGTGAACGCGCCAATGATGATATTCTATTGGCGGTGCAAGTTGAGCACATCGAAGCGGTTCGGAATATTGATGCTATCTTGTCTGTAGATGGCGTTGATGCTGCGTTCATTGGCCCATATGATCTAACTGCGTCTATGGGCCTCACAGGGCAGTTCGAACACCCTGAATACATCAGGTCGCGCGATGAAATTCTTAATGCATGCGAGCGACACAAAATAGTGCCGGGTCTTCATGTTGTTGCGCCAGCACCGGAACAAGCGGTTGCTTGCTACCATGACGGTTATCGCTTTATAGCATACAGTCTGGACATCACGATGCTCACAACAGCCTGTCAAGACGGCTTGGCAACCATAAGAAATGAACTAAACCGATGACCCAAGAGTCGCACAGCCTAATCGCTTTGCTTCCGATGAAAGCAAACAGCGACCGTGTCAAAGGGAAGAATTTTCGTAATTTCGCGGGTCGCCCTCTGTTTCGTTGGATACTCGACACTTTGCTGGAGATCGAAGAAATCGATCTCGTCGTTATCAATACAGATGCCCGTGAGATACTCGCAGAGAACGGACTCACTGATTCTAAACGTGTTCTTATACGAGATCGTAAGCCAGAGATTTGCGGGGACATGGTTAGTATGAATAGAGTATTGGCTGACGATTTGGATGCTATTCGCTCGGCAACCTATCTGATGACGCATACGACAAATCCTTTGCTTAGAGCGGCCACGATACAGGCCGCTTACGAATCTTATCTGCAGAGTCGGAAAGATGGATTCGACAGTTTGTTTTCAGTGAACCGATATCAGACCCGGTTCTACCGCGAAGATGGTAGTCCAGTGAATCATGATCCCGATAATCTAGTTCGCACTCAGGACTTAGAGCCTTGGTATGAGGAAAACTCCAATCTCTATATTTTTAATCGTGGTAGCTTTGCGGAGACGGGTGCTCGAATCGGGGCTAGACCTCAAATGTTTGAGACCCCGCATCTCGAATCTGCTGATATTGATGATGCTACAGGGTGGCATCTTGCCGAAATCATCGCCCTCTCCCATTACGTTGCGTTATCCTACCAGGATCATTCAGTGCGTCAAAAGAGAGTCGCACGATGAAATTCGCCGAGAAAGTAAAGAAGCGAATAGACTGGGAGATCGAACGCCGAAAACCTAACGTAGAGACTTACGCTTACTGGAAAAAGCACTTCGCCTATTGGACGGACACTTTTACCGGAAAATATGAGGGCGAAGACGCATTCCTTCTCTGCAACGGCCCCTCGCTCAATGACATAGATACTGAGCACCTTAGAAATTACCACATCATTGGCCTCAACAAGATTTACCTGCTAACGGACAAGAGAAACCTAGATCTAACCTTCCAAGTAGCGGTGAATCGACATGTCATTGAGCAGGGATTCGACCGTTTTCGGGAAACGCCTTGGCCGACTTTTCTTTCGCATCACAGCACATCACGTGTCTTTAGAGATGATTTCAAGTCTGGCAGGTTCTCCCTCCCGAAAAATATCCACCTTCTCTTTGCCGAAAGAACCATCCCCGCATTTGCGACAGGCTTGAATGACCGATTCAATGAATCCTATACCGTTACTTACGTCGCGCTTCAGATGGCTTTTTATTTCGGATTTCAGAATGTCTTCATCCTAGGCATGGATCATAACTTTAAGGCCCAAGGAAATACTAACGAACTCCAGAAAATGGAAAACGACGACCCGAACCATTTCGATCCAAATTATTTCAAAGGCATGAATTGGCAGTTGCCGGATCTGGAAGGCTCTGAATTGGGTTATCGCATGGCAGATTTTTATTTCAGAAGGTCCGGAAGAGCCATCTACGATGCGACTGAAAAAGGAAAATGCAGGATCTTCCCGCGAATCTCCTTCGATCAGGCCTTAGATCAGGCCAAGCGAAAGTAAGCACGAACCACTATACGATCCACGTCACGTATGATTGAGAAGGAAAAACACGTAAAGCTGGTCGGCATAAAGCTAGTCACAGGTTCCGGCCGTCTAAAAGTCAGCAAGTCGTTCGTCAACTTTCCTCATGCTGACACTCGAACGATGTTTTGGATCAGAGGAAGAGTCATCATTGAAGGACATAACGAGATCGTTTCTGGTTATGGACTCGAACATCATGGACGATGGTGAACTTCATCTTCGAGTTGCCTTCACACATTCGAGAACAAAATTGTATGCAAAACGCATATCTCGATCAGTTAAAGCGCGGCGATCAGTTTCGACTGCACCTTAGGAAATACAGATTTGCACACCATCGATCCAGATTCCCGTGCAACAAACACTTCTCTTTTGCACGTTGGTGATTATTCTTGATTTAGTGCAAACTGCATCAATCTAAAAGGTGCGCACTTTCCACAAAATAGCGGCGTTGCTGCGGGCTCGGTCATGACTAGAAGTTTTGATAATTCTAGTTGCCTAATCAGTGGAAATCTTGCCCGCGTCACACGACAGATTGTCGAGTGGAAGGCCTTACCTTAACGGTTGCTGATGAAACGAAACCTCATCAGGCTAATAAACTGGGTCAAATATGACAAGCCCCAACAGATAAGATCTTCTCGCACTTATCAGGGATTGTCTTTCTTTTCCCTCAAAGCGTTGCTCCAGTTCCCCTCACATCGATTCCGAAAATTCGTCCTGAGAAGAAAGGGTGCGTTCGTTGGTAAATCTGTTGCTATGTACGCCGGCCTAGAAGTTAGGGCCCCCTCTAAATTGAGCATTGCGGATGGCACATCAATCGGACACGGCTGCGTCCTAGACGCTCGCAGTGGCCTTGAAATAGGTGAGAATGTTAACATAAGCAGCGACGTCATGATCTGGTCCCTATCTCATGATTACAACACAGCAAACTTTGCTCTCAAGGGCGACAAAGTGATAATCGGTGACTATGTTTGGATAGGACCAAGAGCGATCATTTTACCCAGTGTAAGTGTTGGCAAGTACGCAGTGGTGGCCGCTGGTAGCGTGGTCACCAAAGACGTCTCCGCCTACGCTCTAGTCGGTGGAATTCCAGCCAAAAAGCTCAGGGAGCGGGATGCCTCCGTCGCCTATAACTACAGGCCAGGAGGACGCTACTCGCGCTTTTGCTAGTTTTCAAGTTCTTACTCCTTCCGCACCTTGCCTGAGTCAATTACAGTTAGCATCATCCTTCCGAACCTGAACTCGCATCCTTACATTGGGGAGCGGCTCCGTAGTATTCGCGAACAGACTCTTAAGACTTATGAAGTGATAGTCGTCGATGGTTTTTCTGGTGACGGCTCGTGGGAAGCAATTCGTGCGGAGGCTGAAAAGGATCATCGGTATCATCTGTACCGAGAATCCCCGCGAGGTGTCTACGATGCAATTAACTCAGGTATCGAAAAATCAAAGGGAGCGTGTGTTTACATCGCTACAAGCGATGATACAATGGAACCTACTTGTCTTGAAGAACTGGAAGGCGCACTACGGTCCCATCCGGAAGCTGCAATCGCTCAATGCGAACTCGAACTAATTGACAAAGACGGTTCACCACTACCGGTGTCTAAGCAGTGGAGAAAAACAGCTTTTCCGACACATCTAAGAACCAACTTAGATCACCTACACGTTAGAAACGTCCCGTACGACCTTATTGCACATTATGTTTTTGGAATGATTTACTCTTCGCTCACCCAAATTCTCTTCCTGAGAAGTGCCTACGCGAAATCAGGCCCCTTTCCTCTTAATTATGGTACGCACGGAGACTTTGCATGGGGAATTTGCATTTCGGCGGTAGGAAGTACCGTATACCTATCAAAAAAGTTAGCCACTTGGAGAGTTCACGATGAACAACTAACGGCCTCAGCAAGTGACGGCGAGCGGTTGGAACAGTTGCTAAAAATCATGAGAGATCAACTTTCTACGCTTCCCCAACTCATAGCCAACCAACCTCAGAGACTATTTGGAATAGATAATTTTTTCAAAAACCTGTGGGTGGGAGAGCAGTTGGGTAAACGTAATTATATTGGTGCCGTGTTTCGATATCCTCATAACACAATTCGTTTTTTATGCCGTCGGTTCTTGAGGAAAATAGGCGTAAGAACCCAAAGCGAACTTCCGCTATCCCGTTCAGAATTACATGATAGAGTCCTTCAAGCTTCTCGCTAGAAAACCCACACGGACCAACATCCCGATTGATACCGTAGTTAGATCACGATTTTTAGTCATAGGGAAACTCGATCTACGTTCGATTTGCGTAGGGTTGCAGGCAAGAAAGGCCTGAGGAAAAGGCACTTGGGAAGAGTAAACGCCAAAAGATGTTGGATACTCTACATTCAAAATTTCTTATCCGCGTAGCAAAAGCAGCAAGAGTAAGTCGCGATGTAATAAAGGATATCGATTACTGGAAAGAAAGGTATGCTCCGCCCGACGAGATAAAAAGCGCGGATGCGATATGGTGGTATTTTCGTAGGATTCCAGAATTTCGTTCGATCTACTATTATCGAACTCGAAAAGGAGGAGCCCGTGTTCAATTAATCGTGAGGGTTCTTCGTATCATGTATCCAAGTCTGGTTCATCTTTATATTCACACCTCAAAGATCGGTGGAGGGCTATTTATACAACATGGGCATTCCACCCAAATCGTGGCTAAATCAATTGGCGAGAGATGCCAAATCAATCAGAATGTAACGATAGGTTACGGGAGCATTGAACCAGATTCAAACCCAACTATCGGCAACAACGTGAGGATCCACACCGGTGCAATCATCTTTGGAAATATTGTTATCGGCGATGGGGCATGGATCGGCGCTGGAAGCGTTGTTAATCGAAACGTTCCAGAAAATTCTGTCGTTGTGGGAAACCCTGGAAGAATAGTTCGGCTGAACGGCAGAAAAGTTGATCTGCCTCTGGGGCACTATGAATAGGAATATAAAAACGCTTCTCATCGTTGAAGCATATCCTTGGATGGGTCAACACAGTGGCCTCATTCCTTTGTTGCGAGAGCTTAGAAAGATCCACCAATTGGAAATCCATGAAGTTTCGGGGACACTTGAGGGTACGTTTTCCGGGCTACAGGGGAAGCTACTCAAGCGTATTTGGTATCGTTTTCCTAACAGCTGCTCAAGAAGGATTGCACCTTATGCCTGCTTTGATGGCTACAACTATGGGGACTATCGTGTCGAGCGGCGAATAGAGTCGGCAGTTAGGAAAATAAAACCGGATCTCGTTCACCATCTTTTCGCCGATACAAGACATGGCTACACCACAAGCCTTTGTCAGAGACTAGGAATTCCCTTCGTAGCGACAGTTCACAAGCCGCTTTCCTTTCGAAAACTAGTCAATGTTGATTATTTATTTTTAAAAAAGGCATCCGCGATCATTACGGTTGGGCCCGAAGAAAAGGCAGAATTCGAGCAGCAGGTTAGCTGCCCCGTGCATTTTCTCCCGCATGGCGTCGCCCATGAATTCTTCGTTCCTGCAAACTATCAAACAGCAGAACCCTTTACATGTATTACTGCAGGAAGTCATCTCCGTGACTATGCGACACTACTGAAGACGGTTCGAATTATTCTGGCCAAAGATCCACAGATCTGCTTCAAAATCGTCATCCAACCCCGTCATCGCAAAGGTGATGAGTTCGAGGGCTTGTCTGCAATTAAGCAAGTGAGCTTCCTCTCTGGTCTGAGCGACACCGAGTTGGTAGAGACCTATCAAAGCAGCCACTGCCTACTTTTACCTCTTTTTACCTGCACTGCCAACAATTCGCTTCTCGAAGGCATTTCCTGCGGGCTCCCCATAATAACCAACGACTTCCCTGGCACGCGCGCCTACACAGATCCAAGTTTCGCAGAGCTACCCCCCTCCGGCGATGCAGCGGCAATGGCAGAAGCCGTTCTTCGTTTGAAAGCCGCACCAGAGAACTGGGAGCCCAAGCGCAACAGCGCCCGCCGTTTCGCGATCAGCAATTTCGACTGGGCATCAATCGCAAGAGAACATCTCGAACTTTACCGGACTATTGATTAGCCATCGCGGTGAAAACACATCTCCAGCAAAGCCAGCCAAATGAATCTGTTTCCGCTCAAGTTTATAGGCTCTCCTGAAAAATACTCGGAGAAAATTAAACCGCCGAACCTCTCTGCGTAAGCAAAGCAACCCCAGATGGAAAATAGCTTACTGTTTCTTCTCTCATTGCCTAGGTCCGGGTCGACTCTGGTTCAGCAAATGCTTGGATGTTCGAGCAAAGTACACACAGAGGCAGAGACATGGATGCTGCTGCCTCTTCTCTATATTTTTCAAAACGATAGCACGCTGTCTGACTTTTGGTATACCAACGGTCAACAAGCAATCTCTGAGTTTCTTGCTAGGAAGAAATCAAGAAAGGAAATTTACCTATCGAGGATTTCAGAAATGTTCGAGGAGTTGACCGAGATTGGTAGTAGCCGCAAACAGCCCTTAAGATATTTCCTCGAGAAGACACCGCGAAATCTATTGGTGAAAGATGAACTCCTAGAGGCCTTTCCTCATGCTAAATATATACTACTCACGCGAGAGCCTATATCCATTTTAAGCTCAATGTCCAAGACTTGGTGCCGAGGGAGGTGGGCTTACGAACGCTACAGGATTGATTTCGAAATCGGCCTCCCAAACCTTATTTCTTTACTAAATAACAAACTGATCGACAGTCTGCATATTCGTTTTGAAAACCTAATGGCAGACCCGATCACAGAGTTAAAAAGAATCTGTGTGTTCCTCGGAATCCCTTACGAGGATAAAATGATCGAGAGTTTCAGGGAAACTAACGTTAAAGGCTCCACTGGAGACAAGACTGGCTTACAAGCTTTCTCAAGTGTAGAGCCCTCGAGAGGACAAACAAACTGGAAACACCTTTGTAACAGTGTCCGTCGCAAGCAGTTCTGCGAGATGGTAAGCAACCTGGGAAAGGAAGCATACGTAAGCGCTGGATTCGACTTTGATGAATACACTAGAAACATAAGTAATCCGAGACAAGAGCGCCTCCTAACTGACATGGCCTATCTTTCAAAACACCGTTTAAAAAAGTTTTTCTTCCAGAGATTTGTGATGGATGGCAAACGAATCTCTCCATACCTCTACGGCTAGCCTAGACCTCCCGCGCGTGACCCCTCAAAAACCAATCGTAACCGTGGCGACAGTCACTTTCAATTTGATCAAGAACGGGAGAAAGACTCATTTTCGAGAGATGATGGATTCAGTATCCAAGCAGACGCTTAAAGCGAAGGAACATATAGTAATTGACGGCAATTCGAGCGATGGCACCCAAAAACTGCTTGAAGAATACCAGAAAAGGTCATCCCTGAGGCTCGTAGTCTCTGAGCCAGACTCAGGACCCTACGACGCAATGAATAAAGCGATCAAACTAGCCAGCGGAGAATATATAGTATTCTTGAATAGTGATGACTTTTTTAACGACAGTCGTGGGCTTGAATGGTGTATTGATTCTCTAAGTAAAGGTAAATTTGATTTTGCTTATGCCCCAACGGTTCGCGTGTCTAATTCTGGTTCGGAGATAAACGGAAAACGCTCCTTGCATCAAATACTCATGTGTATGCCGGTCGTTCACCAATCACTCATTTTTAGCCGGTCAGCATTACTAAAGCTCAAAGGATTCGATTTAAGATTTTCAATTTCAGCCGACTACGACCTGTTGCTTCGAGCGGTGGCACAGGGAATGCGGGGGTGTTTTTTAAACAGAGCATTTGTTACATTTTGTATGGGTGGAATGTCATCAGACCAAGGTCGGTTGTTGAAAGATGTAGGTCGAGTGTGGCACAAGAACTACCGACAGTTCCAAGAATTTTCCGAGGCTGAATATGTCAAATTTTCTTACAGCAAAAAGCTTCCCGATTCCCTGTTATGGAAGATCCTTGTTGATTATAGAACAACAGCACTCTTTAGGCTTTCAGCTGCATTTTATCTACTGAAGCGCCGTTTCTAACTGATTTCGAACCTAGGATCCTACAAGGGCGCTTCGACTAACATCGTCCGAAGGCTGTTCGTAGGGTAGGTTCTGATACAAGCGCGCTGGACACAGAAAAACAGGCAAAACTACTACAACTACAAGAACCACACGAAGGTCGATGCGGTGAGTAAGTTCGTGGAAGACTTCACAGTCACCCACGCCGCTGTTCAAGACTCGCAGGCCCTCGACGATCTCTTCTCTTAGGAAGACCGAGGAGTGGGCTTGTGGGCCGACAGTGCCTCAACGGACAGCCCAATTAAAGAGCACCTCAAGAGCTGTGGCGTTCACGACTTCGCCTGCGAAAAGGGAACTGCCTAGCGCGGACTCACCCGCCAAAAGAAAAAATGGAACGGGATCAAGAGTTCCGTCCGTTCTCCGGTCGAACATGTCTTCGGCCGCATCGCAAACTTTAGAGGAGATTGATTCAACAGCATAGAAATCAAGAGGGCATGATTTGAGATCTGCCTCACTAATCTCACCTACAATCTCGACCGCTATGCATTCTTCAGGACCTAGATCACGGCTCCACCCTGCCCAAATGGGCCAATTGCGCCAAAAAATCGTCTCAAGAAACCACAATATCTTGGCCGATCTTTGTAAATCAGAGCAGATTTGACTTCTTTCACCCTGAAATTATGGAATGACGGCGAATACCGTAGTAGCCCGAAGTGCCCTTTAAGACTCTCGGGTTCCCTATCGAAACACTACTTTTCTCAAATTTGTTCCGTGGAAATTCCAGAAATTGGACTCAAGCTTATCAACCGACTGTCATGGCGAATCCAGCGCTCGCTCAACCTTCGAGCTCCTGTAATCAAGCGTCTCGACGAATGCGTAAAACTCAACCAATCAAATTTCACTCTGATCAGCTCGGGATTTAATGCAAGGCATACCCTACCAGTTGAGATTAACGGGAAGAATCATAAATATTTTGAAGAGGCTCTAGATTACTCGGTCGAAGATAATTACTTACTTAAATTATCAGACGTAATCATTAAATCTGAAAGGGGGCTTCTCCACCTGCCGAAGATAGGATACAGTTTTGAACATATTAATAGGATGCCTTGGCATATTGAAGGAAGCAGTGATTATACCAAGTATTCGTTTAGCACTCGTAAAATTACTGAGCCCTCATACAGCCTGATTGGCCTATGCCCAGGTGCCCATTATCATTTATTCTCTGACATCCTACAGCGTCTCGTGTCGGTCATAGAGCACCTCCCTAATGAAGTCAAATTCATCTGCCCATCGAATGCAAATAATGCATTTCTAGAATTTATAAGACAACTGGGAATTAATCGGAAGAATCTGATATTCCCTAGAAAGTTCGAAAATCTATTGATCAAAACCCTTTACTGGTCACCAGCGAGAACCCTATCACGCTTCCAATGCCCTCAAACTGTAAAGCAAATTAATAAACTAAAAAGGCATTTCGCGGATGACCGAAAATACACCTCTTCTTCAGCGATTTATATCTCTAGGAATGATGCTAAATCACGTAGAATAACAAACGAACATCAATTGATCAAAAGATTAGAAGATCATGGTGTAAAAACCTACTGCCTTGCAGGACTTTCAGTAAAAGAACAAATATCTATTTTTCATAACGCAAGGCAGATAATCGCGCCTCACGGGGCAGGTCTGGTCAATCTTCTCTTCGCTAGCTCTGGAACTTCTGTGCTCGAGCTTTTCCCAGAAAAACTGCACCTAGGGTGCACCTGTTATTGGTCAATCTCAAATTGTCTAGGCCTCAAATACTCCTACGCAGTATGTGATTCACAGAATCCAATTAGCCCTAATAGTGATTTCGTGGTATCGATCAATTCGATTTTAGCGTGGCTATCAATGGCAGAGTGAAAGATGAACGGTTTTAGGTGTCCTAAAGTCGCAATCGTCATCCCTGCATACAACCAAGGAAAGTACCTGAAGCGGGCAGCTACGAGTGCGCTCAAACAAGAAGGATGCAGATGTGAGGTCTACATTGTGGATGACTGCAGCACCGACGACACTCCGGTCATTTGTCAGCGACTCAGAGAACAATATAAGAATCTTCAAGTAATCCACCATGAAACAAATCTGGGACTGGGAAAAAACGTAGACTTTTGTCTACGCCTGCCCAAGGAGGAGTTCATTCTAAGACTCGATTCGGACGACATTCTTGAACCAACATTTGCCGTAGAGGCACTCAAAGTAATGGAAGCACACCCTCAGGCGGGGTATGTTCACGTGCTAACCCAAACGATAAATCTAGATGATACCCTTGGTTCAAAGAGAATCCTGAATCGACGTAAAGTATACTATTCTCCCGAGGAAGCGCTGATGAGGGCATTATCAGGTTATCGTGTCTCGGCAAACATACTTATGTTTCGGAGGACTGCCCTTGAACAGGTCAACTATTCAGACATTTCGTTGTCTTTCGCAGAAGACTACGATTTGACGGTTCGCATTGCGAACCAAGGATGGGGAAATGCGTACATACCGAAGAGGCTCGCCCTCTATCGCCAATGGCCCAACAGTGGCAATAATCGAGCACGCCGCAAGTTAAGTGAAATAGAAGGGCTTACCCATGTTTTCACGCACTCACTTCCATCTGGATTCAAGAGGCACAATCTACCAGAGGCTAAACTCAGATCCGCGCGTTCAAAGATGGCAAGAAACCAAGCCGCATACACACCTTGGCCACTCTTTTCTAAAGGCGAAAAAAAAGAACTCTGGGCTGCGCTGTCAGCACTCAGCGGCCAATCTTCAATGCCGATCTTTAAGTTTTTTATCCACATCGGAGGAAACAAGATGACCAAGGTTTTCTTACGTTACAAACTAAAGATCAAGACTCTTCTAAAGAACTTTTAAGCTAACGGTTCGTTTAGTTCACGCTCCCAGTCATGCCTGTTAGTGTATCATATCATATCCTTTGCTATGGGACAACTATCGTCCCCTATGCACGTCTAGCAGCAAGGCAAATTAAATACCACAGTGCAAAGATCGATAATACCCATCCTCGAGTTTACATCCATCTGGATGCGGTTGGCGATTATGGCAATAACAGCGGTGATGATCGTTCACTAATCAAATGGAACGATTGGTTATCACAAGATAATCGCATAATTGTCACGACGGGCCTACTCAATCGATTCGAACCTGGCCTCAGGAGAAAATGGGTCTTCGCACGACAAGGTGTTGCTTACTACGGGCCAATTCACCAGTTGGCGGTGAACAACGTTCTTCGAGAATTCTCGTCCGATGAGTTCGTGTGCTTCGTCGACGCGGACTGCTTCCTCACAGACTCAAATTGGTTCCACTATATTG
The DNA here is from genome assembly GCA_038744685.1 of Verrucomicrobiota bacterium. Taxonomy (NCBI): domain Bacteria; kingdom Pseudomonadati; phylum Verrucomicrobiota; species Verrucomicrobiota bacterium. The sequence continues at coordinate 37,787 of JBCDMB010000014.1, read as the reverse complement.
AAAGTGAGTCGGGTGCTGAAATCTATTGCCTCACCAGAGGGCTTAGAACGATAGATAGCTCCGCGACTCTCAATGGGCAAACACTTCGCTCAAACCTGACCGAACTATATGCAGTCAACCCGCGCATACATTGCTCAATACAATTTCAAAACCAAACACTTGACGACCCGAAAGCGATCATACGCCTAAAGAGCGAATTCCCCAGAATGCGCTTCAACGATCATTTCTACCTGGACAGCGGAGTGCTCCACGCGCTGAAAGCTCAAGCATTAGGATTTAAGCTAAAAAATATATTTGCGGAGGATATGGCTTGCCACATCGGAGGAGCAGGCCACATGCGTCCAGAATATTTCCGTAGAGATTCCGGCAACTTGCACCCCCCCGAATTCTGGATACAGCGCTTACGGCTCAATTTAAATGCCCTCGATTTTTTTAAATCACTGGGTTGGGAAGAGATGATCGATCACAGCTATGACCAACGGATTCGAGCTTCTTACGATTATGTCATAAACGATAGTAAAACCAAGTATCTCTTCGAGACTTTACCAAAGACTTGGGACGAGAAAGGCTTTGAGTTGGTCAAATCTCAAGCAGGATGACTGCAAACTGTTTCATATTAGGTGGTCAAAAATGCGGTTCCACTTGGTTAGCTTCTCGATTGAACCAGCACCCTGAGGTTTTTGTGGCTCCTCACGAGATTCACTTTTTCGATAAACCTTATAATTATACGAAAGGTTTTGAATGGTATGAAACCCACTTCAACCAAACAGGAGACGCGAAAATCATCGCTGAGAAAACCCCAGAGTATCTATGGGCCGGCGGTGGACTAGGTGGCGACGACGTCCACGCCCACGAACCCAGAGTCCACGAATTAATCCGAACCTTTAGAAGCGATGCAAAATTTGTCGTGGTCCTTCGAGATCCGGTGGAACGCGTGGAATCCGCCATTAATCACTTTCTAAGTTATGGTTACTTCTGGCCATGGGTTTCAAACAAATCGATCATACATGGGAGTCACAGTAATCGTTCCCGCGAATTTGGACTATTGGAGAAGGGAGACTATTTCAGTCAGTTATCCGCTTACTTTAGGGTCTTTCCTAGAGAGCAATTCATTGTATTCGAGTTTCAGCGAGACATCGTCGAGGCTCCGGAAAAGGCTTTGGATCGCTTATGCAGCTTTCTCAAGATTTCGAGTTACGATGGGTTTGTAGATCTCGACAAGCCTGAAAACGGAGTCGTTCACAGTTTGCCTGGAATGATTGCCACGTGCCTGTTCCCAAACCGACAACGTATCGCCTACCGTCTCAATCGATATTTCCCTTCAAATAGGAGAAGACTAGACAGTGAATCAATTCACTGGCTGAAGAGATTCTATTTCGAAAAAAACGAATTGCTCTTCAATCTAATCGGAGAGCGTTTCGATTGGAATGATACGGACGATTCGCAATGAGGACCGCTTCCCCTCATATTGTAGTCGGAACCAACAAATGGTATCTGGGCGGCGTGAACACCTACGCTCAAAACCTTGTCGATGGGTTCATTCAAGCAGGGCGCAGTGCTGAGCTCCTCTTAACCAATGATCCATTGGCTGTTGAACAAGCTCCGCTTGATCGGCCAAATAGCATCCCCTTTAACGAACTGCCCAAATCAAACCTCTCAACATGGAAACGCCGTTGGAAGCGCTTGGACAACTATCTGAGCGAGAAGGGATCCTGCATTTACCTCCCGAATCAGGATCGGGCATTTTCATGTGCATCTCCGATGCTGTCGGACTCGATTAAGATAGTGGGTGTCGCTCATGCCGACGAGGATTATCATTATGAGCATATCGAACGGATGGGAGATTACTGGAATGCCATCGTCTGCGTAAGCCCCCTGATCGCCAAGAATGCGAGGAGTTATTTCCCAAAACTGGCGGACAAAATTGTTTCGATCCCAAACTCCGTTCCTTGTCCGTCCAAACCACCAAGTCGCAAAGTTAGCGAGACGCTCCGGATAATCTATGCAGGCAGGCTCTCACAGTATCAAAAACGGATTCTTGACATCCCGTCCATAGTCCAGGCTTTGTATCGAAACGACACCAATTTCGAAATGACGATTGCCGGCCAGGGCAAAGACGAGGAAGAGCTTCAAAAGCGCATTGCAGTAATCGACAAGGGTAAGAGAGTGCGGTTTGTTGGCACCCTAGCAAACGAACGTGTCCTCAAGGAATTTGCCACGCACGATGTTTTCTTACTCACTTCGGATTTCGAGGGCTTACCCGTCGCACTAGTTGAAGCAATGGCAAGAGGTTGCATACCAGTTGTCTCAAGGGTGAAGAGCGGGGTCACTGATCTTGTCAAACACAATACCAATGGTCTGATTTTTGAGATTGGTGACTATAAGAGATGTGCCGAACTTTTAGCGACTTTGTCGAATGATAAAGAGAAAAAGAAAACCCTCTCGGCATCAAGCTACGAAGCGCTGAAGGCAGGAAGGTTCAGTCAGAGAGAGCAAATATCCAACTATCTCGACCTTTTTAGAAACCTAGAGACACAAAAGCGATGGAAAAGGATTCGGGGACCTGCAGTCCGCGCGCAGTACTTCGACCCGACATTAAAGGGAGAAATCAAACGCCACGTAACTCGCCTTCTTAAATAGCGTGAAAACAACACAAAAAACCCTTGCTGTCTATACGCCCGGCCTGGGGGTATTGTCGGAGACGTTCATCTTCAGGCACCTCACTCAACTACACCCGAAAACTGTCGCGATATTCTCGACGAACCGAAAGCCGCAAGCAGGAAATTGGGACGTCTCAATACCAAAATACAACGCAAGCACGAAGATGCACTGGCTCTGGGAACGATTTAGGGCATCGCGCAAAGAATCAAAATACTTAAGACGATTCGACCCATTGTGTTGTTTCCTGAAAAGGCATAAAGTCACCGTTATGATGGCTCAGTATATGGACCAATCTCTCCATATGATTGATGTCTGTAATACTCTGGGAATTTCTCTATTCATCCATGCTCACGGACGTGATGTTTCCGGATGCCTAAAAGATCCGCTTATGCAAGAGCAATATCTTCGTTATAGAGATTTGGCTGGAATCATTACCATCAATCAGGAAAGCAAACGTGCTTTAAAGGAACTAGGCCTGAGAGAGGAACGTATTCACGTGATTAGTTGCGGCACCGAAATTCCAGAAAGATCACCTGGCGCTCTAAGAACTAAAAATGAAGTCCAATGTACCGCTGTAGGAAGGTTCACTAATATTAAGGCTCCGATTTTGCTTCTGGAATCATTTAGACGAGCACTTCTAATTCAGCCGAATTTGAGACTGAATTATATTGGAGGAGGCGAGCTCTTTGCTGCAGCCAAGCAATTCGTTAATGTCTTTGATCTCTCGAATCAGGTCGAACTGCTCGGGCCTCAACCCCCGGAAGTCGTGAGTAAAACGCTCTCGGCATCAGACATCTTTATTCAACACAGCGCTACTGACCCTGTAACAGGAGACAAAGAAGGGTTCCCAGTATCGATACTGGAAGCGATGTCACATGCACTGCCTGTAATTTCCACCCGCCACGCTGGGATTATTGAACAAGTGGAAGAAGGCATTTCGGGCGAACTTGTAGATGAAGGTGACGTCCAGTCGATGGCTCAACACATCGCAAGTCTTGCCAATAATCAGAAACAACGTGAGAGAATGGGGCGCGCAGCTCGAGAGAGGTTGGAGAAGAATTTTACATGGAGAATCGAACGCGCCAAGTTGCGCCACCTCCTCGGTCTTGAAGAATAGGGTGCGAATTCTTTTTATTACCTTTGGTTCCAGCCTTTATGGAGGAAACCTATCGATGATCGACCTGATCAATGGTCTCTCAGATCTGGGCGTAGAGTCACTTGTTCTCTATCCAGATGCGGGTCCAATTGAAGGGCGCCTAAAGGTTGAAAAGATCAGAGGAAAGCAAATATTCTTTTCGTCTGGGGTCTGCTGGCCTAGCGAAAAACCGCTCTACCACCCACGAAGGTGGTTCTCCTCCTCAGCCAATGCTCTCCGAACAGTTAAGAAGAAACGTATCAACAAGCTTGCACTGCGAGAAACGCAGTCAGTTCTAAGAGAATTCAAACCAGACTGCATTGTATCGAACACTGCCGCCGTCTCCTATGGCTCATTGATCGCCGCTCGCCATCACATTCCCCACGTTTGGCACATCAGAGAATATGGAGACCTAGACTGGGACTTTTCGCCCGATTTTGGAATGAAACGAAGGAGCAAAGAACTCAATCAATCCAGGCGAGCGATTTGCATTTCCAAGGCTGTTGCCAAGCACCACATCAAACAGAACCCGTCTGTTCCTATTTCAAAGTTCATAACAATTTACAACGGAATCGGGTGCAAGAGTGAGGTACTGGAGCGGTTCAATCCGAAGCCAACGAGGGGCGACTCTTTGAATATCGGTATTGCAGGACTCATCAAGCCGTCAAAAGGACAAGCAGTAGCGGTAAAGGCATTCGCAGCATCCAAGCAGAGCTTACCAAACCTAAGGATGAAGTTACTCGTGGCTGGAAAAGGAGACACCTCAGAACTTGAAGCTCTAGCAAAGAATCTCGGAGTAAAAGATCAGGTCGATTTTCTCGGGCACCTTGAGTATATGGATAATTTCTACAAATCGCTGGATATTGGTTTGATGTGTTCCGAAAATGAAGGATTCGGCAGAGTGACGGCTGAGTATATGTCATGGGGAATACCAGTGATCGGTCGTAACTCAGGAGCCACTCCTGAGATCGTTGAGAATAATCTCACTGGTTTACTTTACGACAATGCTGAAGAATTCACAGAAAAAATGATCTCACTGTTAGAGAGCCTTGAAGAACGTCAGAGACTTGGAAAGAACGGAAGGAAAAAGGCAATTGAGTATTATTCTTCGGAGAGAAGTGCAGAGGCCTTCTTGACTGCTGTAAAAGAAGCCATTTAGCACGAGTTCCTAATCTTCTGATGATAGATGGTAGCTCATCGAAGATAAGCCTTTTTCCTACCCAAGATTATCGTCTATTCGGTCATCCACTGATGTTTATAACGGTTCGAAAGATTCTCAAATATTTTGCAACAAGGGGTGCGCCTCGATGTTTTGAAGGACTTAAGCATTGTTGCTATTCCTATAGTCAGTTCGGTGAAGACCTATTAGTTCAGGACTTCTTTGGGCTCTATAAGCGTTCGGGGAATTATATCGATATCGGAGCATTCCACCCCATTGCTAAGTCAAATACCTACCTATTCTACAGGAAAGGATGGCGTGGTCTGGCTATCGAACCCAATCCCGATCTCGAGAAACTGTGGAAACGATATCGTCCAAGCGATCAGTTCGTCTCTGCTGGTGTTACAGCAAGTCTTGAAGAATCAAAACTACTGAACTACATTAACCATCCGATGGCTCCGGAGCGGAATTATATCTCTTCCGAAAAGAGCACTGATCGCACAGCCGTGAATAGAAAAGTAGCTCTTTTGCCAATTGGTCAGCTTACAAAGCGCTTTCAACAAATGTGGAACCATCTTGATTTACTCAATATCGATTGCGAAGGTTTAGACTTTGAGATCTTAAGCGCTTTTCCCTTCGACCAGATTAGGCCAAAATGTATTGTTGTTGATGACTTTGACCGCTCAACCCGTAGCAAAACCAGCAAATTCCTTCTCGATAGCAGGTACTGTCTCTTCGCTCAGGCAAGAATCTCGAAGATTTTTGTTCGGTTGGACGAGGGATAGAATCGTTTTGTTGCAAAGTGCATTGGTGGATTCTAGAAGACGCACTCCGTGATTCGAAAGGTCACTGGTGTGAATACATCGAGACCTTTCGAGATGGGCTAAGCAAATGTGATGACTGCTTCGAAATTTTCTGTGCGGGTGATGCGACGCCCGAAATACAAGCACGTTTTTCAACTAAACCAAAGCTGCCTCCGTCGATCTGGGCGCAGATGGGAGACGCCTCCCCCAAGTGGAAACGTCTGCTACGTGTTTTCACTCATGGTAATGCGACTTACAAATCCGTTTATCGGCTTTTGGACGAAGCCGATTCGACCCCCGACGTTCTGTTTGTCCCCACCGTCTTGGTTCACCATCTCTGGGGATGGTGGAAACTCTTAGCTGGTCCACTTACGAACAATTCAGCAAAGGTTCTGCTCTTCTTTCCGAATACCCCGATCTTCATCGATTTAGATGGTGCCTCAAGATTAAATAGAGATCCAACAGCTAGAATCTTCTACTGGTTGATCCGGCGTCTTCGTAAATATGTCCAATCGGGCCAACTTGTTCTCGGAGCCGAGACCTATGCAATGGTCGATGCCCTGACCAAGGCCACCGGAGTTCCATTTACCTATTTCCCACACCCGGTTCGGCTCAAACAAACACCCCCTGTAAAGGAAATACAAAATACAAAGAACAAAGAACAAGAAACGCTAGTTCTAGGTGCCTTTGGCGCAGCGAGATTCGAAAAAGGCAGCGAGCTGATTCAAATGGCCGCGAAGAAGATTCTCAAGTCGCAACCAGATCTTCCGGTGGAGTTTCATCTGCAGTGGTTGGATGACTTTAAGAACGAGCAGGGCCAATTGCAAAGCAAGAGCCCCTATCTGGAAAAGCACGCTAAGTTCAATTACATCACCGAGCTCTTCAGAGGGAACGGGTATCATGAGCAACTCGCTAAGACCGATATTATGCTGCTGCCCTACCGCGATGCCTACCAGCTCCGCGTTTCGAGAGTCGTGATTGAGGCCATGCTCTATGGGATCCCGGTGATCACAACCGAGAGTACCACACTCTGGGAACAAACAGAGCGTTACGGTGCGGCGCTTCCTTGCAAGCTTGATCGGGAAGGTAAGCACTTGGCAGCAGCCATTGAGCAGGCGATCAAACAGTATCCTAAACTAGCAGAACGCGCTCAGGAAATGATACACTCCGCCTCTGAGCATTTCTCAGCCTACAATTTTCGAGAGATTCTGATTCAGGAGGGTAACCTTCAACTTTCGGCTTAAAACTACTTTCGATGAACAAACGACTCCTAGCCGGAACACTGGCAGCCTACAGTTACAATCACTGGCTTTCGAACTGCCCATCGAGAAGGGTTCGCCGGATTTTTCTGAAGCAGTGGCTGGGCGACCTAGGGCTAGGAACTGGCATTCAAATGGGATGCCGATTCTTGAACGGTCGCAGAATCCATTTGGGCGAACGCAATGTGATTAACTTCGGTTGTTTACTCGATGGAAGGAGATACGCGATCCGAACGGGCGCAGATGTCTCAATTGGCCCAGAAGCCGCGGTTTTGACCCTTGGCCACGACCCCCGATCACCTAACTTCGCTGACCGCGGTGACGATGTCATTATTGGGAACCACGTCTGGATTGGCTATCGGGCGATTATTCTGCCCGGAGTGAAGGTTGGCGATGGTGCCGTGGTTGGTGCTGGGGCTGTCGTTACCAAAAGTGTCGAGCTGAATTCAATAGTTGCGGGCATACCAGCAAAAAAAGTCGGCGAGCGTCAGGACACACTTAACTATAGCCTAAACCACTCTCCGTTCATCGTATGAACCACCGAGACGAAGTACTTCAACTCTTTCAAGTAAAGGAAGTCAAAAATGGCCAACAAACTAAAAAATCTCCTAATCTCTATTTACAGACACGCAGGATTTCACATCTGCGAGGAATGTAATCTCAGCGAAATCGGTATCCTAGTAATCGATACCGAAGGCTTTGACTTCGAGATTGTTAAGTATGCTCTCGCCATGAGGAGTCCGCCAAGTATTATTCACTTCGAGACGATTCATTTAAATAGGTCTGACCGCTTAGAAAGCCGGAAAATTCTGTCGAGTAGGCATTACTGCATCATCGAGTCGGAAACAGACACCTTGGCCTATCAAAGTAGCCTCTTTCATCCGAGTGAATCAAGGTGAAGCTCGGAATCGTCATCCCACTTAAGTCAAAACGTGTCTCAAAGGACTGGCCGGGAGTCACTAGGTGCCTCAAAGGCACCTTGAAGAGTCTACTCCGTCAATCAGAGGACGGTTGGTGCTCCGTGGTCGTTGGGCATGAGCAACCCGATCTGCCTTGGAGTGAATGGACGAGAAAAATCGTTTGGATCGAAAGTTCTTTCGATCTGCCTCCCTTAAAGCGAGGTGGCTCTTACTCCAACTACGCGGATTTTGATCGAATATTAGATAAGCAGCGAAAAATATCGCTTGGGATGCGACATCTCCAACAGCAAGAAGTAACCGATTGGTTCGTGCTCGATGCGGATGATTACTTTCATCGGAACTTTGTAAAGACCTACCGAGAGTTGCCTCAACAAGCTGGTTGGCTAGTTAACCGAGGTTATATTTGGTATGCCGACATAAAAAGATGGTCGCATACAGACAGGCTACTTAACCTGTGTGGGTCGACAGCAATCATAAGCGCTTCCCTCTTTGATCTGCCGAGATCGGATGACGATAACGAGCTCCGCAAAATACCATGGTGCCGTTTAAGCCATAGTGACATGGAGGCGTTTCTTAGGCCGCACCTTTCGGGGGCGAGTCCGTTTTTTCCGCTGAGTGCAGTCGCATATACGCTTTCACATGGCGACAACTGCAGCGATGAGTTCCGCGATACCCCTCTCAAACAATTCAAACTTTGGGTAAAAAAACGGCTCACGACTCGAAAACTTGATCGGGAGTTTACCGATAAGTTCGGCGTGCGGTAGGTCGGAGCCCCTCTGGCGCATGACACCAGCCGCTACCATCCAATTCGGGCCTGCAGATAGAAAGGTTCAAGAGCCTAACCAGGAACCCAATACTCTTTAAGATACATCTCGTTGTGTCTACTTTAAAACTGCTGTATCACTGCGCCTACAATGAAGGCGGACTTGCCCGTTATGCTTTGGAGCAAAGGCGTGCTCTTGCGAAAGAGGTAGGCATCGAATGCTCCGCGCATAAGTCTGTAGCGAAGAAGCCTCGCCTCCATTTTCCGGGTAAGCTCGGAAGAGTCGGCTTGTTTCTCCAAACGACCATCCGCGATAAGAGAAGTCTCGCACATGAGACGCGGAAAAGAATACCTGACTGGCTCCTTCTCTCCTCATGGGGTGAATATCTTGCGCCGCTCTGGGCACACCATTTCAGAAGACTTCGCGATAGCGGAACTCGGATCGCCGCGATCGTTCATGACCCGGTTCGTGATTATGTTCGTGGTCCAAATTGGTTCCACCAAGCCTCCATTCGAGCAGCCTATTCTTTCGTTGACGCAGTATTCGTGCACGATGCGTCCGAGATCAGTTGGGGCGGTCTGATAAAGAAACCTCTGGTTGTTGAGATTCCGTGTGGCCCATTCCCTGTTCCAACAGGCACCACACCAAGAGCTAGACTACGCGCCGATTTCAATATTCCCGACGGTGCCTTTGCACTGCTTTCGTTTGGTCACATCCGTGACGCGAAGAATCTTGATCTAATTCTTCATGCTCTGGGTAAGCATAGCATGGTCCATCTCATCGTCGCTGGCAGAGAGCAGTCGGGGGGACAGAAACCAGTCGAAGAATACCAGCAACTGGCTACCAAATTGGGCGTCGCAGATCGTTGCCACTGGTTTAACGAGTACATTCCAGAAGAAGACGTGTGGAAGTATTTCACTGCAAGTGATTCGGTCGCGCTGACCTACTCAAGCGACTTTCGCTCCGCCAGTGGCGTCCTCAATGTAAATGTCCAATTCCGAAAACCGATTCTAGCGAGTTGCGGACCGAGTCCGCTAAAAACAGCGGTCGAGAAATACAACCTAGGTCCTTGGGTCGAGCCGGACTCCTCTGAAGAAATCGAACGAGGCCTTGAACGGATACTGAGCACCCCGAATTGTCCGGACGCCAGATGGGAGGAATATCTCAACGATAACTCTTGGGAGGAAAATGCTCGGCGTGTCGTCGAGGCGATGCGGTCGTTCGGTGAATCGGTGAAACGGTGAAACGGTGGGCAGTAAGAATTGTCCGGTGAGTCGGTCAGTTAGTTAGTTGGTTAACCAGTAAGCCAGTGAGACGGTTAGTCAGTTAGTCAGTGAAACAGTAATACCGTTTCACCGTCTAACCGGCTGACCCTTTAACTGTCTGACCGTCTCACCGAATGTCTTGGCTTTGCCATCAATTTAGCTCTCGTGAGCACTACGGTCTCAGTCGATAATGACCAAAACCTTGAAAGCCACCTCTTTGAGCACATCGGTTGAGGCCTTTTCGATTTACTTCACCTCCCTCGCCTTCCGATCCAAATTCTTTACTGATCAGAAAGCACCGCCCCGGAGACTCGCTTCCCCTTCAAAATTACCTCACAAGGATATGCCCTTTACCTACGAAGTGACCGGGCAAAATACGGCAAAACCTGTCTTTTCGTTATATCCCTTTTTGATAGCACAACCGCCGGCCTCTATCAGCGAAGTAAAATGACGACGCAAGAGCGTAGAAGGGCCCCACAGCAACGTGCCCACTCTTCAATACCCACCGTCTCACTGACTCACCGTCTCACCGTCTAACCGTCTCACTGTCTCACCGAATGTCCTGGCTCTGCTATCAACTCGGATCCCGCGAACACTACAGCATTCCGCGAGCACTCCACGCGAACAATTCCCTCGCTCTCCTACAAACCGATGCATGGATCACCCCAAAGTGGCAGTGGTTCCCAAAGGCGCTTCGACAAGCTGCTTTGGCGACCCGTTTCCATAATGATCTCGAAAAGACACCAGTAAGAGCATTCAATTCAAGCCGTGTTCTCTTTGACCTTTTAGCCAGAGTATCAAGACGGAAACCATGGGATACGATTGAGCTGCGTGACCAATGGTTTCAACGAAAGTGCATTCCACGTTTAAAACGCACCCTTAGATCCGTCAAAAATCCGATAGTCTTTTCATATTCCTACACAGCACGAACTCTATTTGAAGTCGCGAAGCGCGAGGGTGCGGTCTGTATTCTCGGACAGGTTGATCCTGGCCCGGGGGAGATCGAACATCTCAAAACAGTCTTGCCACCTGAAATCTCTCAAAGAATCGAAGACCGGCCGGAAAGCTACTGGGACTCATGGCGCAAGGAGATCGAACTTGCCGACCACATCCTAGTCAACTCGTCTTGGTCGAAAGAGCTGCTGATCAAATATTCAGAGGTCCCTGAAGAGAAAATCAAGGTCGTCCCCTTGGCCTACACTCGGGATAGGGTTGAATCCCCCAAGCAGTACCCAACACAATTTACCCAACACCGCCCACTTAAACTGCTATTTCTCGGCCAGGTCATCCACCGCAAAGGCGTCCATCTCCTCCTCGAAGCCATGGAAGGCCTCGCCGATCAACCCGTCACTCTCGACCTTGCCGGTCCTATCGACCAGAGCTTTCCCGTCTCACCGACTCACCGACTCACTGCCTCACAGCCTCACCGTCTCACCGTCCACGGCCCCGTTGACCGCCAGCGCACAAGGCAACTCTACCGTGAAGCGGATGTCTTTATCCTACCCACCCTCTCGGATGGCTTTGCCCTGACGCAACTTGAAGCAGCCGCCTACAGGCTACCGCTAATCACTTCTCGCTTTTGTGGACAAGTCGTGCAAAGTGCTGATGACGGGCTTATTCTTGACGAAGTGAACGCTGATAACATCAAGGCAGCGATTATGCACTGCATCACAAATCCAAAGAATCTCGCAAAATGGTCCGCACACGAGTTGAACTGGAACGAGTATTCGATTGAGCGACTTGGAGATAGGTTGGCCGCGGTGGCGGCAACTACACCAAAGCTAACCGAGCGATGACCTGACTTTTTCACGATAAAAATGACTTTCCTCCTAATTCTAGTCTTACTAACCGCGTCCGTCGTAACCTTCAGCTCTGCACTATCAGTCTATTTGCTAACCGGGTGTCAACTTGTGCTGCTTCTCAACCATGTGCGATCGGGACAGGTCACAGGAACCGGGGCCTTTCTGTTCATGTCGTTTCTGTTTTTTGGGGTTCGGGCCATTTACATCGTTTCAGAAAACGACTACTTCCTTTTCGAAAGGTTATTCCGCATTCAAGTAGACTTGGCTGAAGTCAACGAAGGTGTGCTTTGGGCTACTATCGCCATGATAGCCTTCTGGCTCGGATCCGCGTTCATCCGCCACTCAAAACAATTCGAGTTCCAAAAAAGGGCACAACAAGCAGATAGGCTCGACTTCATCGTCACGTCAGGAATGGCACGAGCGCTGATCGCGTTTCAGGTTCTAAGTATTCCTGTAATAATGTACCTTGCTGGAGCGGGTCGTAATCTCTATGGCTCTGCCTTTGGAGCCTACGCATACGACCTGCCAGTCCCACTCCAGTCGATCCACATCCTCGCGATCTTGGCTGTCCTTGAACGCTACCGCTATCAGCGTCATCCCAACCAACTGTTCACCTTGGCCCTCTCGGGAATACTCTTTCTAATTTTCACGTGGTATATGAGGGAGGTCAGCGTGTTCCGAGGGTTCTACATTGCTGGTGTAATGATCGCTGGCCTCGCGGTGGTTATGCGGCTCAAAGGAAGGGTTTCCTACCTTTGGCTCATCCTTCCCATCGTGCTTCTCCAGCCAATTTTCCGAACTCTCGGAGAGGTTCGGCACTTTGACAACGATACACTAAGGGAATTCAAACTCATCGACAATACGTTTGGCGATCTCGGGATAACTGCCACTTACTGGGGTTTTTATGATGGTCGCGGTGACATGAACATTCTCGACACTTTTGTCGCGGCCCGTGCATCCGAGCCTTCTGTAACCCCTTTTGCTTTGTCTTGGCTCTATGCACCCGTTCACTTTATCCCGCGATTTCTTTGGTCCTCAAAACCGGAACGCGGGATTCTTCAGGACCTTTCGTTTACGAATGGGGCACCTTACTCTCCGGGGATTGCCGGTTTTTTCTGGCTCGATGGGGGCAGTGATTACTGGATGGTCCTTTGTATGCTCATCCTCGGACTATTAGTGGGCTATCTTGACGGGCGAGTTCTTTCAATGAAAGACGGCTATCTCAAATACGCGTTTCTTGCCATTCTTGCGGTCAACTGCATGTTTTTGACCCGGTTTTTTCTTTGGCAGGCACTTTGGCAAGGACTGTACGCGGTCATCCCTTGTCTGGTTCTCAACTACCTGCTTCGGCCGAAGACCATTGAATCTGACGCCTCCGACTTGGAGGGAGAAAAAAACGCCGAGACCAGTCGGCAAGATGTATTTCCACGGTTCCACTGAGCAAATCCTTTGAAAGAGTCGCCATCTGCTTTGCCCAGTTCGGCCCCTATCATCATGCCCGCGTGCGCGCACTGCAGAAGACTGCGAAAGAGGAGGTCACGCCCATCCAACTGGCCGAGTCTACGAGCACCTATGCGTGGGAAAGAAACGGAGATATTTGCTCCGGCTTACGGACCCTTTGTCCTGGTGAATACGAAACTCTTCGTCCATTACTCGTATTTATTCGAGCACGACGTTTCTTTAGGAAAAATGGAATCAAATGTGCACTTCTTCCAAGCTATTCCCCGAAGGCGGAAACAGCCCTCTTTCTCGCCGCTAAGTTTTCAAAGGTTTCCTGCGTGATGATGAACGAAAGTCACGCAGGCACCGAAAAAGCAAAAGGCTGGAAAAAGCAAATTAAGCGCATGTTGGTCCGGCGGTTTGACGCTGCATTGGTGGGCGGAAAACCACATAAAGAGCACTTTTCAGCATTCGGCATCCCGCCTGACAAGATTTTCACCGGTTACGACGCTATCAGTAACAGAACTTTTTCGAGCGGGGCTACGGAAGCAAAAGAAAACGCGAAGAACCGAAGAGCGGAACTAAAGCTTCCACCCAGGTATTTTCTTAGCCTAGGACGGATGGTGCGGAAAAAAAACCTCCAAACGCTCGTTTCCGCGTACGCTCTTTTCTGTCAATCAACCGAAGCACCCGTAGCTCTGTGCTTTGTCGGAAGCGGTGAGACCGAATCAGCACTCCAGTCACAGGCTCAGTCACTCGGCCTGCGAGTCCATGAGGGAGAATCGCTCGACGAGCAGACCCGCTTGGAACTCGGCTCTGGCGATGTGTGCTTTTACGGTTTTCGACAGATTTCTGAAAATCCCTTCTTTTATGGTTTAGCAGAGGCTTTCATCCTCCCGAGCACAAAGGAAGAATGGGGGCTTGTCGTGAACGAAGCGATGGCTTCTGGATTGCCGGTTTTAGTCGCAAACGGAGTCGGGTGTGCAATGGATCTGGTCGACCATGAGGTTAATGGCTACCTTTTCAATCCGATGGACGCAGAGACTCTATCCGGCTTTCTAGTTGATATAGCGACGAATACCGAAAAACGTGCCGCAATGGGCAAAGCCTCTGAAAGGATTATTGCTGATTGGGATGTCGATAATTTCGCACGCAATGCCATTAAGGCAGTCAACGCGGCACGGGCAGAAGCGTAATGGAGCGCACACGCCACCCTGATCGGCGTCAAATCAAATTACAGTTTCTGAATCTCATGGGAGGGCGGGGCTCTGTCCCCGCCGCGCGCCCTGCTGGCCATCTCGGTCGGGACGGAGCCCGACCCTCCCCTGTTTAAGATATCTGGCGTTACGGCTGCTCTCCTGCTAGTAAGGGAGCAACCGTTATACCAATTAAAGTCAGCTATTGTTATTAGATGCACCTTCACTTCACTCAATCTCTCGAACCTTTACAGGGTGCTGGGTTGGGGCGGTCTGCTTTGGGATTGCATCAAGGTCTACTCCAAATCGGCGTCGACTCGAGTCTTTTCACGACCCGATCCAACACATTCTCCAATCAATGGGACGAGGTTCGACAATTCGTGCGACGGGGACCATCAAAGACTTTTTTTGCCCCACGGATGGGAACCGAAGCGCGCAAAGCAATTCGCGACGCGAGATGCCTTCACGGCCATGGCTTTTACGTTTACCCCAATTTTCTATTTGGGCATCATGGAAGAAAACTTTCGAAACCGTTGGTTTATCACATCCAAGGCTTTTTCGACCCATGGATTCTGGCGAGATCCCGTTTGAAGAAAAGGATCGTCCACGCACTTTTTGAAAAAGCGAACTTTCGATATGTTTCTTGGTGGAGAGCCGTTTCACCTAAAGAACGTCAACAGGCTAGAGCCTATGGAATTGCCACACCAATTGAAGTCTTGCCGAATGGAGTCCATCTTCCGCCGACACGAACGGTCGAAGAAATGAAGAGTCTCTTTAAGTGCTTTCCCAAGGTCCGAGAAAAAAGGTTGATCTTCCTCTCCCGCATTCATCCGAAGAAAGGATTAGACCTTTTGCTCAAAGTATGGAGCGATCTGGATCAGGCACTGGTTCGGAATTGGGAAATCGCGGTATTTGGTCCAGACGAAAGGGGATATCTTGCTGAGATAAAGGCACTCGCTCGTCAGCTTAACATCGAAGACTCCGTGTCGTTTTTTGGATCGGTTTCCGGAATTGACAAAGAAGCCGCCTTTCGGTCGGGAAACCTTTTTGTACTTCCCTCCAGATCCGAAGGTTTCCCCTTGGCGGTTCTGGAAGCCGCCAGCTATGCGCTGCCGGTCATTCAGACCACGGAATGCAACTTTCCCGAGCTGACCGAGGCAGGAGGTGCATGGGAAGGAGAACCCGAAATCGATTCGATCAAACAAGTCCTCGAATCCGCCTTGCGAGCCGACGACAAGGAACGCCAACAAAGAGGCGAAGCCGGAAAGGCGCTCGTTTCCCGCAACTACCAATGGTCAGCCATTGCCGTCCAAGTCGAAGCGGCGTGTAAGAAGTATTGTTAGCGGTAGAGGACGCTGTCCCAGCGGCCATGGCTTTGATCCAATCCGTCTATCATTCAAATTACGGACCGAATTTGGCTTGTAAGGACACAAGCCGCTACCAACCAATGTCGAGTACAACCTGGTAGAGGACGCTGTCCTGCCTAGGCGTAGCTCCCAGAGCGAAAACTAGTCCCAGCCGGCCATGTTTTGCTCTAAACCATCTAAAACTTAGGACCAGATCTGGCCTGTGGAGACACAGGCCGCTACCAAAATCGTCCAGGATCAAACTTGGCTTGTAGAGACACAAGCCGCTACTGCCATCAATCATAGATGCCTTCCTTCCGAAGAAAGCAGTTGCAGCACGACATTCCGAATTGGGTTCATGATGGCGAGATTTTCTTCATCACAATCAACTGTCTCCCACGTGGTGCGAATCAACTCGCCAATGCCGCAATTGCGGAAGCCATCTTTCAGTCGGTCAGTTTTTACGAGGAAGCACACAAATGGAAGGTCCGGCTCCTGCTCCTTATGCCAGATCACCTACACGCGCTCGTTTCGTTCAATACGCGTCTTTTCCCTTTACGGAAGACGGTCCAGGATTTCAAAAGGTTCATCGCGAGAAACCATTCAGTTTGCTGGCAACGCTATTTTTTCGATCATCGCATTCGAAATGCCAGTGAACTTGACGAGAAAACGAGCTACGTCCTAAGCAATCCCGTTCGGGCAGGCCTCGTCGAAAAAGCCGATGATTGGCCCTATGTGCGGGGATAATCCCCGGTCTTAATCAATCAGCGGGCAGATGCTCCAAAGACAATGGAATCTAGCTTGTAGAGACACAAGCCGCTACCAACCAACACCGAATACAACCCGATAGAGGACGTTGTCCCAGCGGCCAGAATTTTTTATCCATCTATCATTCGTATTACGGATCGAATCTGGCCTGTGAGGACACAGGCCGCTACCGTTCTCAGCTTTCACCGCCTCAACGACTCAACGACTCACCGCCCTGCCCTGAGCTAGTCGAAGGGCTCACTGTCTAACCATCTCCCCGACCTGCCCTGACCTATGCTGAGCCTCAGTCGATGCAGCTTGTCTACCGTGAGCTAGTCGAACGGTCAAAAAGCTCACAGACTCACAGTCTAACTGACTTACAGCTTTCCGCTCTCAACTTTCCGCTTTCTCCTTTCAGCTTTCCGTTCTCCACTTTCAGCTCTCCGCTTCCACCGCCTCACCGAAAACAATGCGATTAGACACCTTCAACCCTACTGACGGGCTCGACCGTGGTCGTTCCAGAGTTGTTGAAGCAGCTTGGTATCTCACAAAATGCCTTTTCTTCCTCTCGCCCCTTCCCTGGGCCTCCAGCCTAAAGCGAACTTTGCTCCGACGCTTTGGCGCAGAGGTCGGAGCTGGCGTCGTCATCAAGCCAAGAGTGAACATCCATTTTCCATGGAAGCTCACTATCGGTGACCATTCGTGGATCGGAGAAGAGGTCTTCATTTTGAATTTCGAATCCTGCACGATCGGCTCACATTGCTGCATTTCTCAAAGAGCCTTTCTCTGCGGAGGAAACCACGATTACACCGATCCAAGATTCCGTTATCGCAACGGCCCGATCACTCTGAAAGGTGGCGCATGGGTTGGAGCCCAAGTATTTGTCGCCCCCAACGTCGTCATTAATGAGGAAGCTGTCGCCACTGCGGGCAGCGTGGTCACTGGAGACCTCCCTTCCATGATGATCTGCTCGGGAAATCCCTGTCTACCGATCAAAAAGCGGTCGTAGATTGACGAATAGTCGACCGGCAGTCGATTTCCGCAACCGCTTCCATGGCAACCTTTGTTTCTGTTCTCGCTCGTCTGATCGGAATTCTCCTGATTGCCGCTCTCCTCTACTTTTCCTTCAAACCGGAACCACAATTCATCAAAGAAAAGATTCTTCCGATTTGGCTGGCCGAATTCGGAGATCAATATCCTGATTTTCGAACGTTCGTTCCTTATTTTCTTTGTTCATTCCTACTGCCTTTTTTGTCAGCGAATAATCGAAACGATTTCCCAAAGAAGACCGTTGCCTGGGGAGCAGCACTTCTGGTCGCGTTTCTCTCGATCTCCGAACTCATTCAATGGGCGATGCCAAAACGAGTTTTCTCAGTAATGGATTTGTTTTGGGGAGGGCTCGGTATCGTCGCCGGAGGAGTTGCTGCCATTTTGATTCACCTCATTATTTCTAGGCCGAGAGAGTCTATTTAAAGTGCCGAAAAGCCTGACCACAAAAATTCTGGGTATCTCCTTCTTTAACGGTTCGCTCATAGAATTAATCACTCAGGTCATGAGCAGTCCCGGGCTTGTAGTGGTTCCATCGGGTCCCGGGCTGGCTATAGATCTCCGCCGAAACGACGTTTACCGATTGGCGGTTCAATCCGCGGATGTGGCCATTGCCGACAGTGGAGCCATGGTTCTCTTCTGGCGAATCTTCTGGAGAAGAAAAACAGCTAGAATATCGGGCCTTCGACTACTTCAAGGAATTTTACAGGATCCTGTGGCAAAAGACTCAGGGGCAGTCTTCTGGGTTCATCCGACCGAAGAGCAGAGACAAAAAAACGAGAAGTGGCTCGCAGAAACAGGTTTTCCCTGCTCAGGCAAGGACGGCTATGTCGCGCCAAGATATCCAACAGAAAACCTTTGCGATGAAGAGCTTTGCCAGAGACTTCGCGACGGAAGGCCAAAGGTTGTCGTTCTCTGCATCGGAGGCGGAGTCCAAGAACGATTGGGGTATTGGCTTCGTGAGCGCTATCGTTCTGAAAATCAACCTTGCCCTGCCATTATTTGCACTGGCGCGGCCATTGGCTTCCTGAGCGGAAATCAGGTCAAGATTCCGGTGTGGGCCGACCGCCTCTACCTTGGATGGCTTTTTCGCTGCCTTTCTGATCCAAAGACCTTCATACCCCGCTACTGGAGCGCGCTCCCGCTTGCGTACCTAATCGCTCGGTATGGGGAACAGCTGCCGCCGGTTAAACGGTGAGTCAGTAGATCGGTGAGTCGTTTAGACAGTGAGTCGGTTAGTCGGCCTGCCCTGCGACGTAGACTTCGTAGCCTGCGGGGCGAAGGAGGAAACTCGAGAAATGTCGAGAAGTAAGGCGGTTAAACGAGTTGAGCGAAAGACAGAAAGTCGAAACGAGACGAAGTCGAATTGCCCTCAAATTCAATAACCCGCCTCTCAATTCCTCCCGAATCCAAGAAAGTCAGGGGCAAAAGCCTACGACGCGACCGTCTTACTGACCAACTGCTTAGCCGCCTCACCGCCTCACCGCCTCACCGACCTGCTCTGAGCTTGTCGAAGGGCTCACCTTCTCACCGCCTTAGTATTGCACAAATTCTCTGTCCTGTTTAACCCTTTCGGCCAATGGGCTTGATCCGCACACAGATTTCTCTCCAGAAACCTGCTCGACCTGAGATGAGTGCCATTGAGGTTCTTGCCTTAGTCGACACAGGAGCTGTGACCATGTGCCTTCCACAGCATATCGCACTCCAGTTACAGGTGAACGAGATAGAATCCCGTGAGGTGACTCTTGCCAATGGAAGCACTGGTTTGGTTCCCTACGTCGGTCCGATTCAAATTTCTTTTCAAAAAAGAAACAGCTTTGGCGGTGCCCTCGTGATGGGAGACGAGGTAATCCTTGGAGCAATTCCAATGGAAGACATGGATTTGGTGATCAATCCCACACGCCAGATCGTTACAGTAAACCCCGAGAGCCCAAACTTTCCCATGGCTATAGTAAAATAGACGACAATCTGTCTCATCCACCTGCGCCCTCCGGGACTACGGCGCGACAAGCCGACTAACGGACTCACCGTCTAACTGTCTAACCGGTTCCCGCATTCAACTTTCCGCTTTCCGCTCTCCACTTTCCGTTCTCCACTTTCAGCTCTCCGCTCACTACTCTCCGCGTCCACAGACTCACCGTCTCACCGACTAACCGCCTCGCTGTCTCACAGACTCACGGTCTCACCGCCCAGTCCTGAGCTTGTCGAAGGGCTCACCGAATAGGCATCAATACGGATACATTCCATTCTTGCGTTCAAAAATAGCTAATCCTATCTTCCTGAGTGTACAGTCAGTCAGTCACTAACTTCCATTGATACAAACATCATGAAACTATTCTCACTGGTCCTCTCGAGTCTACTTCTGCTGTCAGGCCTTTCTTTATCCGCTCAAGGTTCAGGCACTCCGGAAACTGTTTCTGGACTGGCAATCGCATTTGCAGGGGCAGATAGTGCTGACGAAATCACAGATCTCATTGCATCTGCTGAAGCAGCAGGTTTCACGGAAACGCAGATCGCAAGTGCCCTCGGCCTCGCTCAGGGCCTGCTGCAAGGTGAGCCACCGGCCGATGACCTTGAGGGGATCGCGAACTCTTTCGTTGCAACTGCCTCTAATTCGGGCGCTGTCTTGGCTTCCCTTGAGGCAGGTCGGGACGTTGCCGATCAGCTCGTTCAAGGAGGAACTTCCCTCGATGACCTCACTCCTGCTTCTCTTGCGAGCGCGATTACTGCTCTGGGTGACAGCGTGCCGGATGCATTTGATGGTGGAACTCCTCCACCACCTCCTGTGCCCGTGACTCCGGCACCACCGGAGATTCCCAGTGTCAATGAACGGACTCCCATCTTTGTCCCCCCAACACCCCCTGCTCCACCGGTAAGCCCGAGCTAAACCGGCGCTAGCGCTCAAAATCTTCCTAGCAAAAGCCCGCTCCTCAGAGCGGGCTTTTTCGTATTCGACGACATGGAAAGCCTTCTTTTCACTAGTGAGCACTATGAGCATCTCCACATTCGCCCGGGAATCCCTCCCAAGATTCGTTCTCGTGGCAGGGTCCTTTTTGGTGCTTTCCGGAATCTATGCCTTCGGCGGACGAACTGATGGAACACTAAGGTTGCTAACAGCTTTGATCTGGTTGGCAATTGGGATCGTCGTTTCTCTCCGGGCCTATTATTTGTATCAACTCCTTAGGGAAAAGGGTCAAAACGGTGTTTCGAGATCACGTTCGGGTGAAAAACGGGTTCGTTCGGAGATTTCAAAACCGCTATCTTCGAACTTACCCAGTGTCCACTTTCGATTACGAAAGTCCCTCCAAACGTTTCTAGGCTGGAGGCCTTCAAATTTGACGACCCTGACCACTCTCTGCTGGGGAGTTCTGATAGTCATCCAATATATCGGTTTTGAAAATCCATCATTTTACCCGGCCGGACCTGAGCTTACCGATGGAATGTACGCGCTTGAATCCAATCCTTTTCTGCCAACTACAGCGAGCACAACTAGAGGCACCCGTTTTCTTTGGATCTTTTCGGGAACGTTAATTTGGACTGCACTCACAGCAGCTTTCGCCCGAAACAGAAAATTCAACACTCGTGCGGTCTTCGTTGTTTTTTTCGGTTTCGGAATTCTAGCGGCCTTTGGAGCTCTGGCTCGCTTATCGGGCACAGAGAAGATCCTCTGGCTTTTCGAAAGCCATACTCCCTACTTTTTTGGAACGCTCTTTTATAAAAACCACTGGGGGGAGCTTGCGGCCCTAATGAGTGCAGTAGGAATTGGCCTCTCCCGAAACTTTTGGAAGGAAGAGAAACATGAAGGACACTTCCCTGATCGAACCGTTTCGTTTTCCTGCCTCGTTTTTCTTGTTGCTTTAACCATCCCTCTGGCAAGTGCTCGTGGGGCAACTCTTGCGCTCGGCGGAATTATTATGGCGTTTACGGTAACTCTACTCAGGAAAGGGAGAATTCGAAGTTCGAAGTTCGAAGATAGAAGGGAGAAGGGAGAAGGAAGAAGGGAGAAAGGAGAGAAAAGTGAACCTCGAAGAATGAAATCCTCTGACAAGACCTACCCTTCGACGCTCTCCGAGCATGGTAGAGCAACCCGCCCCACCCTTCGACGCCTCGCCGACTCACCGACTCACCGTCTCACCGCCTCACTGGCTCTCCCTCTCCTCAGCCTAGTCGCCCTTTTATCCGCTCTTGGAGCTTTTTTCTACCTCTCCGAACCCTCTCTCGAGAAGGGGCTCGAAAAAACTGAGACTCAATGGGGTTTCTTCAAGGACAGTGGTGACGCAAAGTATCCTGAGCTGCGGGGATATCTCTGGGAAGACGCTTTACGAGCTTTTTCTACAAGACCTTTGACCGGGTGGGGAATCGGCTCCTACGTCTATATCCAATTCGTCTACGCAGGAGAGAAGCTCCGATCCCTTGGAGATGGCCAGACTCCTCCACTCGTTGAGTTCGCCCACAATGACTACATTCAGTGGCTCGTCGAATTCGGGCTCATCGGGACAATCCTACTGATTCTCCCGCCCATAGCGGCGGTGGTTAAGATCGCTCGGTTTGGCGAAGTCGGCACCTTGGCTAGCTGGATCGCTGTAGGCTTGGTCGCCTTTCTCTTCACTGCGGCTATTGATTTTCCCTTTGGAAATCCCGCTCTTGCGTTAACCTCTTGCTGGTTGGCCGCAGTAGCCTACGGTGACTCGATGGCAAATCGCGCAGAATCAAGCAGGCGATTCCGCAATTCAAATTCCAAGGACTCCTCCGGAAGGGCCCATCGCAAATGACGTTCAAGAAAACAGCAGCCTGGGTTTTGGTGATCACCCTTCTACTCGTCGCCGTAATTAGCTACCCCGCTTACCGAGAAATTCGTGATTGGCGGGCGAGCGGAATGGCCGAAGAGGCGGAAAGTATGCTCGCAAGTCCTGAAACCCTGAATCGGGCATGGGAACTGGCCCATGCAGCCCGCTCATTGAGTCCAAGTGACCCTGCCATCGCCCGTGTTCTGGCACGAGTTTACTCAGCGACAGATCCGGTGGCCGCCTATCCGTTTTGGGAAGAAGTCGTTGATCTATCTGACAACCACCCTGATGATCGTCTCGAGTTGGCAAAAGCCTATCTGCACGCGAACCTCTGGCCGGAATTTAAAAGGGAGCTGGAGAATCAACGTGAACTCAACCTAAACCCGAACCAGCTCGACTATCTAGAGACACTCGCGGCAACGCTGCAGGGCGACTACGAGCTAGCATTGTCCAGAGCAAACGATCTCGTTGAGAAAAGAAATGCAGCAGGAGAAGCCGACACCCTTTTCTTTCAGCTGACCCGTCTTTCTTCCGATCCAGCGATCCGCAGATCGGGAATCGATCACCTGTGGAGGATTGCTTCAGACGAGGGACCTCGTAGTGACGAAGCCCTCAAAACGCTCAGCCAACTACCGGACCTACAGCAGATTGATCTCGAAGCATTGATCGAAACCATCGAACAACGCGAAAACAACAGTCGCGACATGCAATTGCTAGCCAAGGAGCTACTCCTTCGACTTCCGGAGACCGACCGTGACGCAGTATTCAATCAAATACAGTCGCTCTTCCCATCGAATGAACTTTCTGACTCAGCTACATTAGGACGCTGGCTCAACCGCAATGGGCTTTATGCTTATACCCCGAGAGTAATCCCACTTGAGACGGCAATGAAACGACAGGATCTCTTTTTAATTCTTCTGGATGCGATGGCCCTCAATCAGGAATGGGAGGCGATACGCGGGATCCTTGAAGGTCCACGGGTTCCTGTAGAAGACTATTTGAGCTCTTCCTTTCGGATGCGCACTTTTATTGAAACCGGAGATGACCGTCGAGCTCGACTGGCGTGGGAACAGGCTCTCTCTTCAGCAGCACGGGAAAGTCCGAAGCTCTATTACCTCGCGCAAACGGCGAGCCAATTAGAACTTCCAGAGTATGAGGAAGCAGCCCTACGGCGCACGATTGAATCCCCTGACCTGAGGAAACGCGCATTTACCGATCTCCTTGCGCTCTTACAACGGCAAGGGGAAACCACCAAGCTGCAGGCAGCATTAGTTGAATACACTCAATTCTTTCCAAGAGATCAGAGTGCTAAAAACGATGCTCTTTATCTCGGTTTTCTTACCGAAACACCACAACCCAGCAGTCTCGCCGAAGCCCAAAAATTGTTCGAATCGCAGCCGAATATTCTTGCCTATCGAATGACGGTTTTGCTCGGCCTGCTCCATCAAGGTCGTCCAATGGAGGCGGTAAGTCTTCTGGATGGGCTACCAGTAAACTGGTTCGAGGTTCGGGATCGATGGCGTCTTCTTGCCGCACTTGCGTTGCATCGCACAGGTTTCGAACCGGACGCCCAGAAGCTCGCCTCCCAAACGAACCCATCAAACCTGTTACCGGAAGAACAGCTGTTCCTTCAGGAGATCTTCTCCGAAAAGTAACGCAACGAGACCTGACGTGCTGTTGACTTTTGGTGGGTAATAGCGACTCCTACTAGGACCAAGAAAACAGCTCCGCGTCACGGGCTCGCCGGCGGGATGAAAGGTGGTTCGAAACTCCCTGGCGGCAACCTTGGAGGATCTTCGAACTCAATCGACTGCCGAGGCTCAGGAAACGCTTGGTCATCGGTCAGGAGCCCAAAAGGCGCTAGGTCCCTAGGCACTTGGCCGATTACTGAGAAACGGCTGACCTCCAAGGGCTTATTCGCATCTTTTCCAAAAACTCTCACGAGTAAGTAGCGAACCGAGGCCTCTGGTAACGAAATCGTCAGGAAGGTCTCATCTTTGTCATTCGGGACCACCACCGTAGCGGAGGGTTCCTCGACGTTGAGAAAATCATCCGGGATCGACAACAATCCATTTTCGGGGTTAACTCCGAAAAGTTCTTCGGGTGCCTCACTCAGAAACCAAATCTCAACCTTTTCTATGGGTTCAGAGGCTACAATGGAGGCTTGGTAGACAGGGTAGATCGAGGACAGCTCCAAAATGAAAACGCCCCCCTGAGCTCCCGGCACAAAACTAAAAGATGTAGCGGGATCCCCGTCAATCATACCTGAGGCCCGATCTCCATCCCCGGATCCCACGTAGGTTACACGCCCGCCAGAAGAGAAACGGGCAAAGTCAAAATCGACTGCGTCTGTCGTATCAGTCCAAAGATCGGGCGAAGGGATTACGTTTGCCAGCTGATCAGCCGAATCGCCTTCCGGAGGCAAAACAGGAATCAGATCCTGTGCAGTTCCAACAAAATACGGCGATAAACCGCAAAAAATCAGCGTAACCAACTTTGAAAGAATCGAATGTCTCTGTTTCAGCATTGTTTGCGGGCCTATGCCTCTTTTCCGGACCTTTATTGATGGAGCTCCCGTTTACTACGTTTTAATGGCCGGAAATCTTTACTCTTCCAGCCGCTCAGGATTTGATTGCATGAAAAACGAACGCGTGTAAACCCTTTTCCAATGCTGAAATTTATGACGCACAAAAAGACCGACATACCTGGCGAAGGCACCACTCACGTTGAAACGGGAATGTAGGCGAAATTTGCCAGGGCTGATTGGTCTCTAAGCCAGCTAGTCTGGCTGCTCGAACATTTTTTAAATGACACAATTACAATTCCACTTTTTAGCAACGCTTTTTCTAAGCTTCCTCGTCTGGCTTCCGGCAACTGGTCAAACCATACCGAGTGATAGCAATCTGCGGATTGGTGGGCTCGAGTTAGATCTGAGAGGGAGTATCGCCCAAGCTTACGACTCCAACATCGGTCTATCCTTCGAAGATCCGGAATCGGACTGGATTACTCAGTTCGGGTTGCAATTGGGAGGTCAGATCGACCTAACCGAGATCAACTCCCTCAACCTTTCTGTCGGGATCGAATACCGCAAATACTGGAATAACCCGGAATTCGACTCCGATAGAAACTCCATTATTGTTACACCAGAAACAGAGCTCGAACTGCTCTTCCGGATTGGGAATTTTGATTTCAGGCTCTTTGATCGGTTCAGTTTGCTCACTGATCCAGGAAATACCCGGTTTATCGATCCTAGCTCAAACGCACCATTAACAGATGTCGTTGTCTACAGCCGTATCAACAACCGTTTCGGACTAGATGGCATTTGGACGATCAATCCTTTTTGGAACGCCAATCTTAATCTCTCGAGGCTTGATATAATCCCCCTAGACAGCGAATTCAGGGATTTAGAGCGCCACAGCTACCTTGGTTCAGTCGGATTGACCCGCAACGTAGCGGCCAATCTGGATGTGACAGGCCAGCTAAGTGGGTCAGTTGATCGATACCGCACTAGTTTTCAACCGGATAGCTCATCATGGTCGGCCGGTGTAGGGGCTAGTTGGCAGCCTACAGATTTCCTCGAAACGGAAGTTTTTGTGGCGTGGACCCAGCGAAACTTTGACTCGGACGGACAAAACCAAGACACCACCACAGAGTCCCAAGGTGTGACTGGAAATGTTTCCGTCACACACTTGATTAATCCTGTTCTGAGACATTCCATCGGCTACGGAAGAAACCTTGATCTGGGCAGCGTTTCCAATGAAATCACTGTTCAAAATGCACAGTATCGAATCGATTACTCAGGTTTCGAGAGAAGCAATCTCTACTTCCGAGTCCTTTGGACTGAAGGTGAGGATTCAGGAGGTATCGATCCGGAAACGTTTGACCGCTGGGCCTTTGAGACAAGTGTTGGCTACCCGCTTTCTACACGCCTTGAATTCTCCGCATCCTACGAGTACACTATACGAGACTCCAACATTGAGTCCCGCAACTTCGACCGAAACCTTTTTACCGTAACCTTCGACTACGACTTTTAGCACTTCTGTGAATCCATTGAGCCGAATAATTTTATCGGCGGTCGTCCGTCTTACACCCGCATTCTCCACTCTTGGTCTACAGGTTTACAGTGCTGAAAACCAGCATATGAATAGTCTCGATGATCAACGGACCTTGGCCGTCGGTGACCGTATGATCTACCAAGTCATAGAGGAACGGGAACCGCCAATCATTGTCTTTGTTGATTCCCGTGGAGAGCTGGATGTTCCCTTGGTGGATCCTGTACCTGCTACGGGAAAGACCCTCCAGGAATTGGCCTTCGAAATCAAATCGATGCTGGAAGTAGACTACTTCCACCGGGCTACAGTGATTTTGCAGTTCCCACAGACGGGTGCCTCAAGGGGCTCAGTCGACATCGCTGGAGCCGTGGCGAACCCCCGCAGTTATCCACTGCCTAGCGACCAGGTTCTCACCGTATCTTCGGCTATTGCATTGGCCGGAGGGCTGACGGCTGACAGCGACGGGGCTTCCGTGACCTTAGTTCGGAAAGATGACGCGGATTCTAGTTCTGAAACCAGCGAATCCATCAATCTCCGTGAGATAATGGAGTCTGGGGATTTCGACCGCGATCCAGCCGTTCGGGATGGCGATCTAATTATAGTTCCGCGCTTGGCGAGAGCACAGAGCGGCACCGTATTTGTCGTGGGCGGAGTGAATTCGCCCGGAATTCTCGAAGTGGGGCCTGGGGATGACCTGACGGTGAGTAAAGCCATTTTACAGAGTGGCGGCTTTAGTCGCTTTGCTCGCAAGGGGTCAGTCAAGCTTATCAGCGGTGATAGCTCGCTTCCTGAGGACGAACGAACTCAAATCGTCGATGTAGAAGAGATTCTTGAACGCGGTCTACGGGAAAACGATCCAGTTGTCAGGCCGGACGACATTATTCGAGTGGAGGAACGAATCATTGCCTTCTAACCACCCTACTTCGCCGTTTGCACCTGTCAGAGGCGAGGCATCTTCATCCCACGAGTGGGGAGAGCGCCTTCGGCGGCTCTATTATGAGAGCAAACGTCTTTTGTCAGGTTGGTGGTGGGTTCTTCTACTAACCGCCTCGGCCGGGATCGGCTGGCAGGCTTACCAAGAGCTTAATCGGAAGCCCGTTTACGTCTCTCAAGCCAAAATGATGGTGAGTGGCCGATTTGCCCTTCCTGACAACGTCTACCGGGAGGAGCTATCCAATTTCTTTGGGACGCAGATCTCTCTCATGCTAAGTCCAAGGGTACAGAAACAAGCGAGAGAAAGAGTCCTCATGCTGAACCCAGAGGTTCAGCAGTCTTGGGTGAGATTGTCGGTCAATCAGCTACCCAATGCATCGATCTTCCAGCTTCGTGCCGAAGGTGGAGAGCCTGATTTTACCAAAGAGTTCCTCGATGCAGTGATGGAGGAATACCAAACATTCCGAAGCGAAATGCGATCAGAGACAACCGAGAGCACTTTGCTGGCCGTAACCGAGCAGCTGTATCGCCTGGAAGAGGAAATCGAAACCCAAGAAAACACCGTAGTTGATTTTCAAAAGGAAAACAATCTGGTCTTCCTCCAAGAGCAAGACGCTTCAACCGGTGCCTATCTTGCCCGTCTCACCACCCAACAGGCAGAGCTACAAACCCAGTTGCTGATCCTCGACAATCTGGAGCCTAGCGATATCGGCACGTTTGTTACCGATCAAGCGCCTATTCTTGAAACGGAAAGCGTCAATCTAATCGACAGAACCCGTCAGGAATGGACAAGGGCAAAAGCTGAATTGGAAGATTTTTCGGTCTATTTAAAACCAAAGCATCCGAAAATCATTAACCTCGAACTGGATATTGAGAGGGCCTCTAATCTCCTGGATATTCTCAATCGCCAAACCGTCCAATCGCTCGATGAACGAAAGGACCAGCTGCGCCGTCAGATTCGGAATCTCGATACTGTCATTGCCCAATGGGAAGTTGAGGCACTTTCAATCAGCCGAAAAAGCGCAGAGTTTGAACGTTTGCAGTATCGACTGGAACGATCGCGTGAAACCTACCAAAGACTTCTCGATTCTACGCAAGCCATCCAGAGCAATCAAAACATTGAGCAAGAGACCGTGGGGATCCTCTCGGCCGCTTCCGAAGCAACGATCCGGCCACCAGAAGTTGCAAAGAGACTGACCGAAGGAGCAGTCACAGGCCTCTTCGTCGGAATCGTCATCATTGCAGGAATTGCCTTCTTCGACGTAAGAATTCGGGTATCAGAGGAGCTCACTAAACATTTCGATTATCCCTTAGTGGGAGTAATTCCTGAAGAAAAACGAAACGAGAAAGGCCAGGTAGACCTCTTTCAAATCAAGGATCGCCGACACCGATTTGCGGAAGCTTGTCGCAACCTACGCTCCACTATCCTTCTTCAAGATTCTGGAAATGAAACCCCTGCTTCGCACTGTATCGTTTTGAGCAGCGCGACTCCCAGCGAAGGAAAGTCGACCATTTCGTCGAACTTGGCGATCTCTCTCTCATTCATTGAAAAACGCGTTTTGCTCATCGACGCTGACATGCGTCAGGGCGGTATTCACGAATTGTTCTCGCTGGAATCAAAAATAGGCCTTAGCGACCTCTTGAGGAGCCAAGGTGAATTTCAGAACGCGATCCAAACGACCAGTTACGAACGGCTAGACATGATAAAGAATGGAAGCAGCTTCTCAAGCCCAGGTGAATTGCTTCTGAGCGAAAGAATGGATCGGTTACTTGAATGGGCCCGGGAACGGTACTCGTACGTCATCGTTGATGCCCCGCCCATCCTCGCAGTAAATGATACTCTGGGCCTGGTTAGCAAGGCGGATTCAATGCTGTTTGTAGCGCGGGCAAACCAAACCTCGGTTCGGCAAGTGAAGGCGTCGTTGGAGCGTCTATCCTCTCAGGAGTCTAAAATCATGGGCTTTGTCTTCAATTGCGCTCCGATTGGAGGCGTCGATTACTACTATTACTATCGTGACTACGACGGATACCAACGCCAAACGAACGAAGAGCATCAGACCGCTCTTTCTTGACCATGACCGCATTCGAAAGGGTGCTGTCATGATTTCCAAAAAGCCTCTGAGACATCAACAGGACGAAAACTCTAGAAGCTGCTACATGTCGAAATTACTTCTAGGCATCTTTTCTGGAAATGGTCTTCTCACCAAGGCGTGAAACCTCACTTTTGGGAGCGGCCACGAAACTTGTCCATTTGATCGGCTTTTTTTGAGCTTCCTCGTTTTTGGTTTGAGCCTGTTAAACCTTACGAAGTTGCTCTACTCATGTCTATTTGTTTGCCAGCGACAAATATTGAATCCCCCCGGATTTTTCTTGGTCTTTGTGTAGGAACCGCTCTTCTGATCGCTTTGGGCGGAGGAACACATCCTATCACGCTTGGTGCAATGGCTGTCGCACTTGGCGTAGCTTTTATGGCCTATCCTCCGAATAGTCGCATTCAGAGCAATGTAGGATTCTGCTGGTTGGCTCTTTTCATCTGGATCTTTCTCTCCATCTGGATCCCTTCCAATCTGGCCGACTGGCGGCTGACCGCTGAAGACTTGAGCATTCCCATCAGCTCTAGCACCAGTCCACAGCCGTGGGTCACGCTTGAAGGTCTCTTTCCTTTCCTAACCGGTTCTGCTTTTTTTGCGATGGCTCTCGCGACGAGGCCCGTGGGGTATGAGCGAAAGTTTTGTGTGCACGTGCTAGCTGGAGCTCTCTTGATTCTCGGTCTCGGTGGAATATTTGCATCTATTCTAGGTCTGCGTCTTCCTTGGGCTGATTTTGTTCAAGTTTTTTCATGGTTCCCGAACCGGAACCAGACTGGTTTGGTATTTGCAAGTGGTAGTGTTCTTTTCTTCGGCCTTGCACTCGTTGCCCCCTATCGCAACCGGCTGCAACAAGCCCTTCGCAAGACACAGTCATCTCCGTTGATAAGGGTTTATGGTGCCTCGTCCCTGCAGTTTCTGTTCGGCTGTCTGCTTCTCTACGCCACCTTTCAAACCACATCAAAGGGAGCTCTTGTAGCTTGGTCCTCTGGGATGGTAACCTTGCTTCTACTTCAGGCAAAAAGTGGAAAACGTTTCTCTACCCGCCTGCTCAGGTTTGCTCCGGCATTGGCTTTCATTCTCTTTGCTTTCTTTGTCTTTTTCGGCGGAGAAGCTCGTGACCGAATGATGGATTTTCTCGCACTACTTTCAGACGATTTGACCGAAGAAACCAATACTCCTCCCGATTTCCGCTGGCTTATTTATAAAGATACACTGTCGATGATCGCCGACCAACCTGTAACGGGTGTAGGTCTGGGGCAGTTCTCCTATGTGTTTCCGCAATACAGGAGCGATTCAGTGGCGCCTCGAACGATTTTGCACCCAGAAAGCGATTGGCTTTGGTGGGTAGCGGAAATCGGTCTTTTTGGCCTGAGCCTTGTCGTCATCTGCTTTGGTGCGCTGTTGCTTCAGCTTCGCCGACCCAAAAACGTCGTCGTTCAGGATTTTGAGCATTATGACAACTCGATCGATGAACTGTACCGGCTGATAGCCCTCGCGGCTCTTGTTCCATTCTTCGCCCACAGCTTCGTCGACGTTGGTGCCCATAGACTTGGGACGGTTCTTCTCGCCATTGTCTTATTCGCTCTTGCGCTTCCTTATCAGAATAATCCGTCTTCTGAACGAAAGCTGGTTCGTCAATTTTGGAGAGGAGGAGGTGCCGTTCTTTTTTGTGCAGGTCTTGGAATTCTAACTCTTACTGCATTCCAGTCCCCTCTGCTAGGAACCTACGCTTCAGAAGCGAAAGAACCGTTGGCAACCCGTCCACTCCAATGGCAACCCTATTTCCGGTCTGCGGTGCAAACTTACAATGAAGACCCACAGGCTGCTATGCATTCTTTTGAGAAAGCTCAATTCCTAGTGCCTACCAGCCCGGAAATTCCTCTTAGAGAAGGTCTCTTCCTCGTTGCAATGGATGATTTCCCAAGAGCATTTAGAGCATTCGAGAGCGCTTTGGAGAGGACAAGGACCCCTATAGAAACTTATCGCCTGATTCTCCAGAAGACAGCATCCAACCCGATCCATTATTCGCGGCTTCGTGAATTAGCAGGAACAGATGAGGAGCTGATTGCTGCGTATTGGATGGCGTTACCGTCCGGTTCGGTCGATACAGAAGAGGAGATGCCAAAGCTTCGGACAGACTGGGAGGTTCTCCCGGCTGCGACACAGCGCTCTATCCTAGAAAAACTTAAACAAAGAAGATCGTATGATCGGGTCCTCTCATTATTTGACCTTAGCCTAACCGAAAACCAAGAACAGACTTGGTCAACCGCTATGCAGGCCTTAGTCGGAAAAGGCCGTTACGAGGAGGCACTCTCACTGTTTGAGACGCGGGTCGAGCCCATACCACTGCCCGATCAAGTCTTGACTGACTATGAATTAAAGCGCCTACGCGCTTTAACGCTGACCCAATCGGAAGATCCTGTGCTTGCCCTCCGGTTACTCCAAGCCTATCTAAGCAGCGAAAGATGGCACGACGCCTACCGAACTGCCAAGCGTTTGCAGGAGCTTCCAGGCCGCCCACCTGAGACTCTTTATTGGCTCGGTTTCGCCTCGGCAAAAACGAACCAAAAAGCGGATGCCGCACAAGGCTATGCAAAGTGGCTTTCCGAGCGAAGCAACTAGCTCGCCTCGCTGTTGATGGGTCCAGAAACAAGAAATATCCGAAGAGGCCCTAGCTGGTTTCAGATGAACTTCCCCATTTAAGCGTCTTCCCAAGGAACTCGACCACCTTACGACGAGCAAAACTCTCCGATTCCAGCCCTTCAATTACTATCTGAAGTGAGCGTCGGTTAGTTACTCTCCGACCTTCCCAAGCGAATCGAAGTCGATCTCTTGCAGTTCGAACAACGGGAAGCTCGGATCCTAAAAAATCAGTCCACGTAGCATAGTAGACCTGATACGGCTGATCCAGGAAATGAAACGTATTGACTTCAAACTCAAATTCCCGGTCACCAAGACCAATAGTCAATGGCGGATGATCTGCAGTCATCCGAAAACCGGAAGCTGGCATGCACGCCTCCGGCCTATGGACTCCAACGAATGGCGAAACACTTCCCTCCGTCCATGAAAAAGAAAAAACCTGCCACTCAATTTCTTCATTTGGATCCACCCACTCAGCCTGGACTCCCACATCGTACTTGAGTTGTCCACGGATCGCGGAGGCAATCTCGACAAACTCGACATCGACAGGAAAGTTGCTCCAGTCGATTTCTACTACCTGCGGAGCCGGAAGCGAGCGTTCGGACCTGAGAAACCATAACTCAGTGAGACCGTAACCAGCGACTAGAAAGACAATGGCAAAAAACCAACCAGTCTGTCTCAAATTTGATTCAACAGCTCCGGAGAATGTTGAGGTCCCGCTGTTGAGATCCTCAGGTTTAACAGGGGGACGCGAAAAATACCTTCTGAGAAAAAAGGCAACGATGAGTAAGAACACGAAAGCGATCAGCGAAACCAGATGACCAACAGGATCGTGGATTGACTCGGTTAAATCGGACCCACTCCGGTGTGTGGTCCAAGTAAGGATCGTAGTTCGCCCAACATTGATTACGAGTGACGCACACCCGCTAAGGACCAAAAGAAGAAGCCGTCCAGTAGCAACAAAGCGAAAAAGTTCGCCGACAAACCAAGCCGACATGAGGGTTGACTGAAGATTGCGAACGCCACTACAGGCGACGTCTATTCCAACCCAACCCTCCCGAAGGCGAATCAAGTTTCCAGACCGCTCCGCGTAGAAGCCAAGAAAATTCATGCCCTCCACAACAATACCGGCAACCGCCCGCATCAAACCGCCCGTTACCGGGTTTTCCACAAATGTAGGCCAAGGAACAGCAAACAGCATCAAGGCAAAAACCGGAGCGAAGTGGCGCAGCCAAGTCCGTCCACCCAACTTCCAAAGCAGAAGTAAAGTCATGCCGTAAACCAGCAATGCCTGCGTCCAGATCGCTAGACGCCACTCCGGATTCGATTCCAAAATGATCCGGTTTGCGGTTAGAAGAAGAATACCCAACACCAAGAACCAGCTGATAGTAAACCTGCTTGGCGTTCCTGCGGGCCGATCCGAAATCCGGACATAGAGCAAATAGATCAGCAGAAAAAGGGTCAGCCACCCATAGCTATACTGTTCATTGTAAATCCATTCACGATGGACCACCCAAACAAGATCCGCCCAGAGAAGAAAAAGAACCAAAACAGGTCCACTAAAAGGGTGTAATTGAGACAGTTTCACGAAAGCCAACCTTTTTCACACCAGACTCAGAAAATCGACGAGAAGCGTCTGGTTCAAGTAAAAGCCTTTTCCTGAACCGAACCGGTCACGGATGATGCTGTTATGTCATTGTTCCTTGACCGAAAAAAGCTTCCTTGTCATTTCTCCCTTAAGTGGCCGCGCTTAAACAGCATCAGAAAAGCGTTAGGAAGCTATCCGACTTTTTTTCTCGGTTTCTCTCCTTATTGTTGCTGCTAGCTGGGTTAGGGCTATTGACCCCATTGAGATCCCAGATTGTCTCCAGATGGGATGACGGAGCATTTCTAAATAACTTCTGGGAGGCAGGTGCAAACTGGGACAACGGAATTCCAAACGGGATCGGCGACAGTGCTATCTTCGGTAATGATCCAGGTGGAGCGGGATTCGAAGAAGTTATTCTTGGATCAAACAAGAGAGTGGGAGCACTGACTTTCGAGGGTGACGAACACAGCTATGGGATACGTTCCACCTTTCTGAATACTGATCCGCGACGGCTCAACTTTGAGGAAACAGGCGGTGGGAACGCAAACGTGTCAGTAACTGGAAACCAAGAGCACGTCATTGGGTTCGTTCCTGATGCCGAACAGGGTATTTTTATTCGCCTTTTTGACGACCTTCTTATCGAAAACAATTCAACGGCAACGAATGGCCTCACAATCGGTACCCTCAGTGACGACCAGGAAATCCGGCTCCGGGGTTTTGACCTCACAGTCGACGGAAGCAGCCGAACCACCATCCACAGCTTAATCAGAAATGGCCAGGCCGGTAGCAACTCCGTCACCAAAAACGGAAGCGGTATCCTTCGCCTAACCGATCCGGGAAACGTCTTCTCCGGAGGTGTGGTTCTCAATGACGGAACGATTGAGATCGGCTCCAATGCCGCCCTGGGCAGTGGAGACTTCACGATTAATGGAGGCTCAGTCGAAGCCTTCGGAGCAGCACGAACGATCTCCAACGATTACACGATCAACGACGACTATTCGGTTGAAGGAACCAACGATCTCACCTTTTCCGGAGAGGGAACGCTCGCCGCAGGAGCACAGCAGATCACCGTTGCCGATCCCTCAGTCACTCACACGCTTTCCGGAACCCTTTCGGGTGCTGGAGGACTGGTCAAGGAAGGCGACGGCACCCTCGCCTTCTCTGGAGGCTCCAAGACTTTCACCGGCGACATTGTGGTCAATGAAGGGACACTCCTACTGGGCTCCAACGATCAAATTGGCAACTCCACAAACATGGTTTTGGCCGGTGGGACCTTCAATACCAACAACTTCGATGAGGTTCTCGGCACTCTCACCCTCAATGCTGACTCCACCATTGATTTTGGCGATACGCCCGGCGACGGCTCCATTTTGCAGTTCGCCGATAGCTCCGCGGTGCCTTGGGATCCCGGAGCTACCCTTACCATTATTAACTGGGAGGGTATCGTCGGCACCGGGAACGGCATTGATCAATTGTTCTTTGGATCCGATGGCAACGGCCTCAGCCCCACTCAGCGCTCCCAGATTGTTTTTGCCGATTTCCCAGGCGATGAGACAATCCAGCTGGCCGACGGCGAGGTCGTTCCTGTCCCAGAACCCGCCGCTATTGCCGCCACACTTGGCTTGGCCGCACTCATCGGTTGGAGAGAACGCAAACGGATCGCTCAGATTTCCCTAAGAATCCGCGACTTCAAGAAGGATCAGCTTTAATCTTCATCACGAAAGACGGTGCAAAGTGTGACCCACCAGCGTATTCATTGACCTTTCCCAAATCGCCTCCCGAAACGAAACCAATTCTTCCTTGACCCGAGAGAGCCCGCAAGCGAGCCTCATTCCGAGTGGGATTAACAGAAAAGTTATTGAAACTTGGGCACCTGCCGTTCGACTCCATCCAGAAGTTCCTACGGCTTCTCTGTGCTTTTTCATTTCTTGGAACGATGTTTCCACTCGGGGCACAAGTAATTACTGTTTGGGATGACGGTGGCATGAACAACAGTTGGACGAATGTTGCAAACTGGAATAGCTTGGTGCCAGATGGTGCTGGGGACAGCGCCACTTTCGGTGATCTTCCGCCGGGCACTGGGCAACAAACCGTGGTTGTGAATTCGGAAAACCAATCCGTCGGGGAGATGATTTTCGCAGGGACCGAACACAATTACCGGCTGCGCTCAAGCGGCGCCAATCGTTTTGTCATTTTCGACCAAACCGGTGACGGCGTTGCCGATCTTGAGGTTTCCGGCAACCAACAGCACGTCATTGGATTTACGAACACCGACAACCGACGGACCAACGTAGCAATTTTCGACGATCTCCTCATCCAAAACAATTCCACAGCGGAATCCGGTCTCACTTTCGGAACACTCGGTGGAGACCATTTCTTTAGACTAATATTCGGAGATGATCTTTTTGTGACGGGGACCAGCCGAACGATCATACACAGTCAGATCTTGGATTCAGGAGGCATTACCCAGAATGGCAGTGGTATTCTTCGCCTCACCGATACCGCTAACAGCTTTTCCGGAGGTGTGGTTCTCGATGACGGAACGATTGAGATCGGCTCCAACGCCGCCCTTGGGACGGGAGACTTCACGATAGATGGGGGGTCAGTCGAAGCCTTTGGAGCTTCCAGATCGATATCCAACGATTACTCAATCAACGACGACTATTCGGTTGAAGGAACCAACGATCTCACGTTTACGGGAACAGGCGTAGTCACTGGTGGTCCACAGGAGATCACCGTTGCCGGCGCGGTCGACCACACCCTATCCGGAACCCTGTCCGGCGCGGGCGGAATCACCAAGGAAGGAGATGGCACTCTCACTTTCACCGTTGGCAGTAAGACCTTTTCCGGTGGTCTGATTGTTAATGACGGCACAGTGGACGCCACTCGAGGCGGTGATATTACTTTGGGCGCGGCCGACGGGGCCAACAACATTGCCGGGGCCGGGGCCATTACCGTCAATAACGGTGGGACCCTCAACCTGAGCCAAACAGTTGCTGATCCGATTACCCTTCGCGGCGAACCGCTCACCAACAATGGTGGAACCATCAACATTGACTCGGCGCCCAACGAACAGAACCGCGATTTTTTCATTGGCACGAACGCAGCAAATCCAGGCCAGCTGGTTTCTACCGGTGGGACCACGACCGTTACTGTAGGTGACGATATCCAGATCCGCCCAAACTCCGAAATCATCATCTCGGGAGGAGTAGTCCAACTCAATGCAGGAGATGAATTTGCTACTCAGGGCACTAGTGGAGATGGGGTTAACATTGACGTCACCAACACCGGATCGCTGACCATCGACATCACCGGTCCGAGGAATAACGTCAACCGGATAAATATAGGCGAGAACGACGAAATGACCGTCGATGGAGCCACCGCATCGATCAACCTCATCGGACAGACTGACTCGACCATTGAGCTTGATGGAAGCATCAACCTTTTCAACAACGGTACAATCACTGTCGAACAAGGAACAACGGAAATCAGTTCCACTGCAACCGTTGATGGGGGTAGTCCCGGCACCGCTGGAACGCTGGAATTGCAGGCAGATCTGGTCATCGACACTGCTGCCAACATTACCAACTCTCCTAACCTCACTTTTAACACTGGGGACAACGTCTCCATCAGCGGCACCTCCGCCGGAACCGAAACGGAGGGATGGGGCACGATCACCCAAGCAGGGTCTGGCACCACGACTATCGACTCTTCGATAAACGACATCTCCGCCGATACCATCCGCATCGAAAACGGCACTCTACTTCTGGGCTCCAACGATCAAATTGGCAACTCCACCGATATGGTTCTAGCAGGTGGAACCCTCAATACGAACAACTTCAACGACGTTCTCGGAACCCTCACCCTTACAGCTAACTCTGTCATTGATTTTGGCGATACACCCGGCGACGGCTCTATTCTCCAGTTTGCCGATAGCTCCGGGGTGCTCTGGGATCCAGGGGCCACCCTCACCATCGTCAACTGGGAAGGCATCGTCGGCACCGGTAACGGAATTGATCAATTGTTCTTCGGATCCAATGATAGTGGCCTCTCCGCCCAGCAACGTTCCCAGATTGTTTTTGCCGACTTCCCAGGCGATGAGACAATCCAGCTGGCCGACGGCGAAGTCGTTCCTGTCCCAGAACCCGCCGCT
>JBCDMB010000013.1 GCA_038744685.1 Verrucomicrobiota bacterium | reverse complement strand
GCGTATCGAGATACGACCCAAGGCCTGTAACGCTGCGAACTTCGATCCACGCCGCATCTCTGCGAGACGGGCGCAGGAGCCGATGGAGCAGCGTTGCCCCGCGCGGCACGGGTCTCGACCCGCCTCCGCGCAGGCCGCCTTGCTCCATCGACTCCTGCATTCCGCCAAAACGCCAGAATTTTTTCGAAGTGGTATTAAACCGCTACTTGGCTTCTTCATTATCTCTGCACTAAGAATGCTGATCCAATCCGCAGACTCGGTACTAGCGGGAGGCCACGTATTCTCCGGGCGTTTGTCCTGTGTGCTTTTTGAAAACACGGTAGAAGTATGCGGCGTCGTTGAAACCGGATTCATGGCAGGCGTAAAGGATGTGGCCCGTCTCATCTAAACGTCTGCAGGCATACGCTATCCTTTTCTCGTTCAGGTATTGGCTAAAAGTCTTGCCCGTCACTTCCTTAAACAGATCCGTAAAGCGGCGAGGGGAGAGTCCGCAACGCTCAGCTACGTCACTCACTTGAAGAGACTCATAGAGGTGGCTGTCGATAAACTCAACGGCACCTTGCACGCTCTTCGTGCTTGAGGTTTCATAGGACTCACGGACTTCACAATGGCCGCGGCTGAGGTTCAACAGAAGTCGGTTTGCAACAGTTTTTAGAGCGGTTTCCCAACCAAAGCTACGATTCTGTTCCTCTTGTAGCGCTAAACGAAAGTTTTCCACAAGAGCACTCAAGTGAAATGCGGTCCGTGCGCAACGGGGTTGGCCCCATGATTCGTCGCCAAGACTCTTGCGCCAAAGGAGGGAAAGCTGAGACTTCAAACTAGTCTCAAGGTAATCCACAGAGATACAAAGAATGACTAGAGTCAGGGGTGCCTTCGATAAGTCGACGAAACGGTGTCTCCATTTCGCAGGAAGGATCAGAAAGTCACTCGCTCCAATCGAGAAAGTCTTCTGTTCGGACTCGAGAGAACCTTTTCCAACAGCGACCCAACAGATCTTGTGAAACGGCCATTCCCCCATCGGCATTTGAAAGCCCTCTGCGTGATGGCTTTCAACTACTCTTACCCCACCACCGGGGACTTCAACAGTTGCTGGTTCATATCGCAGTAAGTTAGGTTTTTGCTTGCGCACGCAGGAAGACTACTGCGAATTGCCGGAAAATACAACCAAGCAGGAGTTTACCATCCCCCGGCAATACCTGCTAAACAGAAGTGGTTTAGGCTTTCGGACAGTATTTCAAGTCGGGGAAACTGACGATCCGAGTTTTAAGTCAGGTGACTGAAACGATTGTATTTTCAGCCAGCCACTCGGCGCATTTTTCGAGACCACCAAAAGGGTAGAGGTGGAAAAGGTCTGAGTTTTCTATTTTGGAGACGAACCGGGTTGGCTTATTCGAGACCAGGAGACGCCCCATGCTGAGTCCCTGCTTCTTGATCACAGTCGCAGTCGCGCTCACTCCACAGACTTCCGCGTATTTGATTAGTGTCTTGAGAGAAGCGGGTCCAGGGACACCGACTCGGACAGGAGCGTCGATTCCCCGTTCCCTTACTTCAGAAAGGTAGGCGTCGACCTTACCGGGTGAAAAGCTCCATTGGGTAACGATTTCCATGTGAATCCCTTCTTCTTTAAAAAAGCTCCACTTTTTCTCGAGGCTTTCCCAAGTCTTTGGGTCCTCGGGGTTCCCCTCGGGATGACCGGCGATGGCTACCGTTTTTAGTGGGTATTTTTGAAACGCGTCGCTAGTCAGCAGATCCATTGTATCCTCGAATGGTCCGGCAGCCTTACCATTTCCACCGGCGATCAAAAGGGCTTTCGAGACCCCCAGGTTGGTCATTGACGAAAAGTAGCGTTCCAGAGCTGACTTGGATTCAAAGTTCCTCGCAGTGATGTGGGGAACTGGTTGGAAGCCACTGTTGAGAACTTTTTCGAGTGCTTTGCAACTAGCCGAAACGTCAGTGCCTGGAATCATTGTGACGAAAATCTCATCGACTAAGCCAGAAAAAACCGAAACCCGGTCAGCGTGGATAGGCACAATTTCGAGGCTCCATTCGGATGGGTAGTTTACGGCAGTGGTCATGGCTAGGTTGGATTGGATGCGTAGGAAGTTACACCCAACAGACTACTGAGTTTTCTGGGTAATTCTTGGACAATCGGGCGAGCCGTCCTTTGACTATTCGGACACGGCTTCGATTGCGGTTGCTGAATAGTCTAATAGCTGAGAGCCACTTAGTCCAAGAATCGTCTAAAATCTGTGCTACGCTTCTGACCGGTTTTCACCCCAGTTAACGAGACTCATGTTAAGAAAAAGAAAATTCTAGAATCACCAATCCTTGAAAAACGCCCTATGACTACGAAGAACTTAGAAGAAAAGCTGCAGGAACATTCAAGCCCGGTGGACATGCTTCGCCATGCTCAGGTGGGAGGCTATGACTTTCCTTTTCCTGCCCAATACACGAACTGGAGAGATGAGCAGAGGGCTTGGCAGGAAAGTGTGGTGCTCTTTGATCAATCGTTCCACATGACCGATGTCTATTTCGAAGGCCCGGACGTCAAACGACTTCTGTCGGATGTGATGGTGAACACCTTGAAGAACTTCGGTAAAGACAAAGCCAAGCAAATCGTGGCCTGTAACTACGATGGCTACGTAATCGGCGATGCGATTCTCTTTGGCCACACAGACTCGAAGGTCAGTGTAGTCGGGAGACCTTCGGTTCCGAATTGGGTTCATTTTCATGCAGAAACGGGTGATTACGATGTCGAGGTCACTCGGGACGAGCGAACGGTTAGCAACGACGGCTCGCGGTTGATCTACCGCTACCAAATCCAAGGGCCGAACGCCCTCGATTTGATTAAGAGCGTCCATGAGGGAGAGTTTCCGGAGATCAAGTTCTTCAATCTTGGGGACTTGAAGATCGCCGGGAAGAAGGTTCGTGCCCTCAACCACAACATGTCGCGGATGGGTGGTCTTGAGCTTCACGGTCCCGTCGAAGATCGGGATGTCATTCTGGAGGTGCTCCAGAAGGCTGGGCCCGAGTTCGGTCTCGTCATGGGCGGGAGTCGAGCTTACTCGACCGTATCGCCCGAGAGCGGCTGGATTCCTTCTCCGATGCCGGCAATCTACTCCGGCGATCAGATGAAACCTTACCGCGAATGGTTGAGCGCAGATGGCTTCGAAGCAAATGCGTCGCTCGGAGGTAGTTTTTACTCGGATAAGATTGAAGACTACTATCAAACTCCATGGGACCTAGGATACGGCCGCCATGTGAAGTTTGACCATGAGTTCGTTGGTCGCGGTGCTTTGGAGAAAATGGTCGACCGCCCTCACAAGCGAAAAGTGTGGCTCAAGTGGGATAACGAGGACGTTCTCAAGGTATTCGCGAGCCAACTTGGGGGAGGAGAGCCGTTTAAGTATATGGAGGTGCCGAACGCTTACTACTCTACACTACCATTCGATAAGGTCTTATTGGAGGACGAGTTCGTTGGATTGTCTACCTACACCGTCTACACGACAAATGTGGGGAGTTGGTTTTCGCTTGCCATGATTGACGAAGACATTGCCGATGGGTCTGAAGTCAATGTCATTTGGGGCGAAGAGGACGGGGGTTCCCGCAAGCCAATCGTCGAAAGGCACAAGCAGACCAGTATCCGTGCGACGTTGTCGTATCATCGTCTGAATGATGAGTGATTCCGTTGATCTCCGGCTCGTTGCGAGATGCCCGGATCAAATCGGAATCATAGCGGAAGTTGCTCGCTCGATCTCGTCCAGGGGAGGGAATATTGTTGAAGCCAATCAATATGAGGACCCGGCGACGAGGACGTTCTTTATGCGATACGACTTTCAGGTGGACTCTGATGGCTCCGATGCACTGAACAGATTCGAAGAAAACTTTCGTCCGGTCGGTGAGAGATTGCAGATGGAATGGCGGATTACGAATGTCAACCGGCGAGAGCGGGTGGTCTTCCTCGTCAGCAAGTTCGATCACTGTTTAGCCTATCTTCTTCATCGGTGGAAAGTCGGCGATCTGAGAATTGATATCCCCTGTGTCATTTCAAACCACGAGTCTCTTCGAGACTTGGTGACTTGGTATGACATCCCCTATCACTACATTCCAGTACCTAAGGAGCCGAACGCGAAGGCTGTAGCGTTTCAGCAAACTGCGAGCACAATCGAAGAGGCGGCACCCGGAACAATCGTTCTTGCCCGCTACATGCAGATCTTCCCTTCATGGCTCTGCAAAAAGTATCGCCACAGGGTGATCAACATTCATCACAGTTTCCTTCCTTCTTTCATTGGTGCGAAGCCCTACCATCAGGCTGCGGCGAGGGGCGTCAAACTAATCGGGGCGACCTGTCATTATGTTACCGAAGATTTGGACGAAGGGCCGATCATCGAGCAGGATGTAGTTCGCGTTCGGCACAGTGATACGATCCAGGATATGGTGCGTCTCGGCAAAGACGTTGAGAATACAGTCTTGTCGCGCGGTCTTCGCTACCACCTCGAAGACCGGGTCTTGGTTCATGGTAATAAGACCATTCTTTTCAACTGATTACACACTTCGGAGGAAACGTGAAGATTATTGACGGTAATGAAATCGCGAGCGAGATCATTGAAGAACTCCGCAAGGAAGTCAGTGAAATCAAAGGCCCAAAGCCGTGTATCTCTCTCATCCGAGTCGGTAATGATCCAGCATCGATTTCCTATGTGACCAAGAAGCAGCGCGTAGCTGCAAAGATCGGGATTGAAAGCAGGCTCATCTTGTTTGAGGAGAACGTCGCGAAAGAAAACCTCTTCGAGAAAATCGATACTCTCAACGCAGACCCTTCGGTGAATGGGATACTGATACAGGCTCCGCTTCCCGAGCACATCGAGGAGATTGAAACATTTAATAGGGTGCTTCCGGAGAAAGATGTGGATGGTTTTAGCACGTTCAACATTGGCAAACTTTGCCAGGAAGATCCAACTGGCTTTGTTTCGTGCACACCGGCTGGAATCATGGAGCTGATTAAGAGAAGCGGCATGGAAACAGAAGGTAAACATGTCGTGGTCCTTGGGCGTAGTTTGATTGTCGGTAAACCATCCGCTTTGCTGATGGTCCGAAAAGGCGTGCCGGGAAATTCCACAATCACCATTTGTCATTCTCGCACAGCGAATTTGGCGGAAACAACGCGACAGGCTGATATTCTAATCGCCGCTATGGGTCGTCCAAATTTTGTAGATGCTGAGATGGTGAAAGAAGGGGTTGGAGTGATCGACGTGGGGATCAACCGGATCCCGGACCAATCCAAGAAGAGTGGGTATCGATTGGTGGGTGACGTGGATTATGAGAGTGTCTCCGCAAAAGCCTCCTGGATGACGCCCGTGCCCGGAGGCGTGGGTCCGATGACAGTCGCCATGCTAATGAAGAACACCTTCCGGGCATTTCAGCTCCAAGCGGTTCGCCTTTGATCAGAAGGCATGCGCGTTTTCGCAGCGATTTGCGTGATTACATACTAGTCTGATCCAGTTGGATCAATTTTGCTCTTGTTGGTTCTGCAAGTGTTCTCCCCCCATCTTGTGCAATTGAGTTAGGATAACCCTTCTTTTGTTCAGAAACCTCACTCGAACTATGACTGCACTCTCAAGACTAGTCTTTACCTCATTTTTCGTCCAAAGCCTACCGATGGTCTTGGGTGGAGCGGTTACGGATCTCCATCCTCTCGATCCCGATTCGCCAGCTTTCGATTTGCTTTATTCCGATGTACAAGTCGGGAA
Source organism: Verrucomicrobiota bacterium (assembly GCA_038744685.1). Taxonomy (NCBI): domain Bacteria; kingdom Pseudomonadati; phylum Verrucomicrobiota; species Verrucomicrobiota bacterium. Next base: position 86,644 of record JBCDMB010000013.1, on the reverse strand, counting down.
CCCAACCGCAACCGGGACAGGATTCAAGGAGGGTTACGAGACCCTGAACGCGGCTTACGCTTATTTACACCCGCAGAGTCCGCATCAGTACGACCCTGATTACCTGGCCCGGCTTCGGGCATTGTTGGATGCCCGTATGTCTCGGTGGCAGCAGAATGAGGGGATCGATATTACGAGCAGTTTCGGAACGGCTTATGCCTACCTGTTGATGAAGTATCATCGGCCCGACGACATTAGCGACAAGATCGAAGAATGGGACGATAGTGTGGAAAAGATGGGCAAAGAAATTCTAAAAAACACTTTGCTCTACGAGGATCACATCCTCGCAAACGGATGGCTCAACGGGGATATTCGCCTTGCTCTGGGCCTCTACACCGGTGGTGCTGCCATTGATAATGTGGAGTATCAAGAGAAGGCGAGCGAGGCGATTGACATGGTCCTTAGTCAGGCGGTTGTGGGTGATGGCGCTTCCCATTACGTTGGATTCAACACCGAAGTGGCGACCTACCGCGACACGACCATCAACTCCTTCTTGTGGTGGTGGACGTTGACTGGATCACCCAAAGCGAAAGCAGCTCTCGATAAGACAATCCCCTACGTTCCTCTCTCTGTCGAGCCTTCCGGATTTCAGGAGCAGTCCACCGGGATCCCATACAAGCATAGTTACAACGGTATTCGAGGAAGAGGGGCTGCGCTGGCAACCGCTTACCTTTACGGCGATCGGTACAATTACTTTTTCGGCTCCCAAAAAGAAAACTCCTACAATCCTGAATACTCCCTGCTTTACGCGATTCACTACCGAGAAGGCCTCGAACCTCAGACACCTCCGTCTAACTTCATGCTCTATGATCGAGCGATTATGGGTCCTCGTGGTCGCTGGGAGGATTGGGCGGTAGTCGCGAACGGGCGAGACCCGCAAACGCCTGAGCCGGACCATCCCGATCAGGGGTATGACGGTCGGATGGGAGGGAAGAACACCTTTGTCGGTGCCTTAGCCGTGGGCTCCTGGGAAAACAATACCTCGTTGAAAGCGGCCCTCGATGGCGTTTGTCCCGAGTTTAAAAATCGCCCTGGAACGACAGATGATTGGGCACGAGGGGCGAACACTTACCGGTTTTTGTCCCAGGATGAAGAGACCTCGACCATAACCCGAAAAACCTTTGGCTCCCTTGCTACCCGTTATCGCCTGTCTACACGGCGCTCGGCCGGTGCGACAGAGGATTGGGGGAAGGGAACAGATTGGCTTGGGGAGCAAGTTTGGCTTCTGACCGGGGATCGCCTTGTCGGTTTGGTCCAGATCTACAACGAAACGGCAGCTACCGTTTTCGGTCTCAATACGCGAATTTCATTGGTCGGCGGACGCTATCCGATCCTCGGGCGTTTCTATGAACTGGATGAGCTGTCTCCGAACGAATTCAGGTTTGGAGAGCTTCAGCTTCGTATCCCGGAAGAAAATTTTGGCGGTGGGTATTCTCAGGAACGGTTCAGCGTAAACAACCATCCGAGCGACGACCGGGCGGTCATGTTGAGGCTCCACGCCGTCGAAGATGAAAGGGACGATTCGGCTATCGAATATCGAGCCGGGACGCGTCGCTATGCCGTGATCGAGTGTATTCAGGAAGACCGGTCCTTTTCCGAAAAAGCTGAGAATTTGCTCCCCAATGACGAGAAGTTTGCCGTCCTTGAGGTCACCGAGGAGGACCGAAAGTTTCGTTTGGTTCAAAACCTGACAGACGAGACTCTGAAATACAGTGGAGAGATGGATTCAGGACCCGGCACCTCGGTCAGTTTACACAAGAGCTGGTCAGCCGATGTGCGCGTTGCTGACTTCCAACCTCCCATCTCGCTGAATATGGAGATTCCTCCTTATGAACATGCAGTGGTCGTCGTCAGTTCGGAGGAGAAGCATCACGACGCGAAGACTCAATTTTACGAGGATATTTTTACCGAAGGATGAAGGCCAAACCTAAGGTGTATGAACACTCAAATCCCTTCGATTTTGGGCAAATTCTCCAAAACGATCCGACAACCGGCTTGCTCACCGTATATTGAACAACTGAGCGCAAATTACCTTAGGTCGGCATCCTACGCTCCAACTCCTCCCCGCACTGCAAGATGAAGGATCCTTTTTTCAACAACGGCAAGAGGATCACCAAGCACCCATGAGTTTGAATTTGTGCAATGGGCTTGGAGTCCTTCTTTTTGTTGCTGCAAACTCGACGTGTTTTTCCTCGAGGGTCCTTGATTTTCCGAGACTAAATCCGGACTCGCCAATCTTTTCTCAGCTCTACTCGGATGTCCAAGTCGGAAACGATTCGGCAACAGGTACCGGTTTCAACGAAGGCTTTGAATGCATCAATGCGGCCTACGCCTACCTCCACCCTCAGAGCCCACACCAGAACAATCCGGCTTATCTGGCGCGTCTCCTTGTATTATTGGAGGCTCGGATCTCCAGATGGGAAAATGGTCAGGACCTGAGGGATATTTCGGGTACCTTTGGGACGAGCTACGCCTACATGCTGCTCAAGCATCATAGTCCCGAAGACATCACGAGTCAGCAGCAGGCTGAGTGGGATCGAGGTATCGACAAGATGTGTGCGGAGATCCTCGAGGATTCACTTCTTTTCGACGATCACATCCTTGCATCGCTATGGCTCAATGGAGAGATTCGGCTGGCTCTTGGCGTTTACTGTGGTGGCGTGGCCCTCGGAAACGTTGACTATCAAACGAAAGCGCAGGAGGCGATTGATCTGGTCATGAGTCAAGCAGTCGTTGGCGATGGGGCTTCCCACTACGTCGGTTTCAACAATGAAGTGGCGACTTACCGGGATACCACGATCAATTCGTTCGTCTGGTGGTGGACTTTGACCGGTTCTCCTGAAATCAAAGCAGCCCTCAACAAAACCATACCTTATGTGCCTATGTCCGTCGAGCCCTCCGGTTTTCAGGAGCAATCGACCGGGATTCCTTACAAGCACCAGTATAACGGGCTACGTGGCCTGAGAGCTTCATTAATGACTGCCTACCTCTATGGGGACAGGTACAATTATTACTTCGGTTCTGACGTCGAGAATCGCTACAGTGCCGAATACTCGATTCTCGACGCGGTTTATTATCAGCCGGGTCTGAGCCCTCAGACGCCGCCGAGTGATTTCATTGTCTACGATCGCGCGATCATGGGACCCCGTGGACGTTGGGATGACTGGGCTTTTGTCGCCAACGGGCGTAACCCTCAGACACCCGAGCCTGACCATCTGAACGAGGGCTACGAAGGAACCATGATCGGGAAGAACACCTTTGTTGGTGCGCTGGCTCTGGGCGCATGGGATAACAACACGTCGCTCAAGGCAGCCCTCGACAGCGTCTGCGTCGAATTCAAGAACAAAGCGGGTCAGGCGATTGACTTGGCCCGCAGCTTTGGCGATGGAGGGATTTATCGTTTTCTCGCACAGGATGAGCAAACCGAAACAGTTACCCGAAATACGTTTGGAACGCTTTCTACTGTCTATCGTTTGTCGGATCGTGTTTCCGCACCCGCCAGTCCGACCTGGGGAAGCGGTACGGACTGGATAGGTAAACAACTCTGGCTACTCACTGAGGATCGTTTGGTCGGACTGGTGCAGATTGAAAACGAGGTTGAGGATACGGTTTACGGACTGAATGCCCGCTTTGTCCTGGTTGGCGGTCGAATCAACATTCTTGGTCAATATCACGAACTGGTCGAAGTGGTGCCGGATGAAGTGTATGACTACGGAGAGCTCAGCCTACGGATTCACAACGAGAATTTTGGTGGCGGGACATCCACCACGTATCAGGGAATCACGAATCGGAACGAATTGAATGCAGACGACCGGACTGCAGTCCTTCGGCTCCACGATGCCCAAGATACCCAAAACGACACTCAGATTTCGTATCCAGCTGGCACGAGGCGTTACGCCCTGGTGGAGTGTATCCGTAGCGGAAACTCCTTTGCCTCAAAAGTGGAGAACCTGTTGCCGAACGACCCAAACTTTGCGGTGATCGAGGTGACAGAACTCAGCCGGAAGTTTCGTCTAATCCAGAACCTGACTGCGGGGCCACTCGTTTACACGGGAGATATAGAGTCCGAAGGGAGCACGACCGCGACGCTTCATCGCAGTTGGTCAGAAACGGTCGACCTCCTTCTAACAAATGGGGCAGGGCAGACCACCTTGCCCATGAACTTGCAAGTTCCAGCCTATGGGCATGCAGTGGTCGTCGTAAGCTCGGAATCGCGTGATCATGACGGCAACACGCTCTTCTACGAGGATCTTTTCACCGAGGGAGATACGATTCTTGCGTTTGATCAAACTTTGGAAACTCAGGAGGACACCCAACTCGCGATCCTTTTGGATGGGTTTACAGGTCAGGAAACGCCTACTTTTGCGCTCACTTCGTTTCCGGCGAATGGGACACTCGCAGGCGTTCCTCCCGTTTTGGCTTACCGATCAAATGTCGGCTTTACTGGGACAGATTCCTTTACGTTTTCAGTTACCAACAGCGAGGGCATAAACGATGAAGGTACGGTCATGATCGAGGTGGAAGAGAAGAATGAGAAGAGTGCCTGGTATCCGTCTGGAAGTGATATTGATCGAACCTTTTCGAACATGGATCAGACGGGGTTTACCCTGGTCTTTCACGACGAGTCGGACGATCGCGGCGATGTTGCCGCTGTGACGGATTTTGATACCCCGATTACCTTGGATTACTTCGACAACAAGACCCTCACCTTTTCGTTTTCCATTAAAGACATCACAACAACGGTCGGGGCCGCGAATCTTCTGCGCGTTGGATTTCGAAACAATGATTCGGGCAGTACTTTTGACGCGACGATCCACTTCATTTTCGGCTACGGCGCGCCGGGGGACCGCCGCGATGTCCGCTTTGCTGGAAAGTCGAACACCTCTCACTTTTTCACCGGGGGACCGACCCAAGACATGAGATCGATACCGGAGGCGAATCCTCTCTTCACGGGAAATTCGAGCGAGATCACGCTGAGCCTCACCTACCTTTCCAGCAATGGCGACGGCACCCACGATTACGAAGCAAGGATCGAATGGGACGGCGGTAGCCATACCAGCACAACCATCACGCGCAACACGGATACCTGGGACAGTGCTTACATCCAGGCCAACAACCCTCTCTTTCAAGTAGCAGGCGATGGCTTTACGATTTCGGATACCGAGATCTTCGTGGAAGCCCCTTCCTTTTTCGAACTCGCCTACGATCACTGGCTTGAGTCTTACGGGATTTCCTCGTCGAGCGAAGGTTCAAACTTTGACCAAGATGAGGCGAGTGATTTGACGGAGTTTCTTCTCGGTGGAAATCCGGTGAATCCCTACCATTCTGCCTACGGTCCGCTTTCTATTTCTTCTAGCGGAAGTATCGTGACCGTATCTTTTCCACAGCGGAGGTTCTCCTCCGAGCTGGGTTTTGACTACCTTCTGAAATCTTCGACGGACCTCGTTACCTGGGAGACGGTCCTGACGGTTCCGGCGACCGCACCTCTTACAGACGGATTCGAGCTCTCGTCGGTTTTGATACCCCTTTCCACAAATCAGAAGGAGTTCTTCCGGTTGGAAGTCGATTTCTCCGACTAGTTTTCTGCCGCACACCTGAACTTTCCTCCTAAAGAAAAGAAGATGAAGTTAACCTTTGCCACAAATCGCTATCCCAAACGAACTGGTCAAGTGAGTCTCTTTAGATCGCACTTGAATGCTTCGCTCTTTTTCTCTGCCTTTTTGCTTCTCAGCTCAACGTCACAGGCAGCGGTAACGGACTTTCCTGTTCTCAATCCTGATCACCCGACCTTCGGGCTGCTTTATAGTAATGTGAACATTGGGAACACGACGATTCCTAGTAGCACCTGGCCTCACGCCAACGAAACGCTCAATGCTGCCTATGCCTATCTCCACCCACAAAGCCCCTACCGCTTCAACACACTCTACCTGGACCGGCTAAAGATTCTTCTCGATGCCCGATTCGATGAGTACCTATCTGGGGACGGCCTTGGCGATATGTCGGGTTGTTTTCAGGCTTCCTACGCTTACATGCTGCTCAAGCATCATAGCCCGTCCGATCTGACGGCAGCGGAAATTTCCAAATGGGAGGAAGCCCTGATTGCGTTCACCGACCATCAGCTTTCTAGCCGCCCTGAGCTCTACGACGACTACATCGTCGCCGATTCCTGGCATAACGGCGATATCCGCATGGCCATGGCCGTTTTTTTCACCGGCGTTGTCACTTCGAATACGCTGTATCAAAACAAGGGGGCCGACGCGATTGATCTCTACCTCACCCAATGCGTGGTTGGCGACGGTGCGATCCACAAGTCAGGCTTTCAGAACGAGAGTGCCAGCTATCGGAATTGGAATATCTACTTCATGCTATGGTGGTGGACGATCACAGGATCCCCGGAGATGAAAGCAGCTCTGGATAAAACGATCCCATGGGTCCCTCTCTCGGTGGAGCCAAGTGGTTTTCCCGAGCAGTCGACCTCCGTCGCGGTGAAGCACATGTATAACGGCGGCCGAGGACAGCAAGCTGCTTTGATTACAGCCTACCTCTACGGGGATCGCTACAACTACTTTTTCGGACAGGACGTTGAAAATGAACTCCACGATGAATGGAGCATCCTCTTTGCTGTCTACTACAATGGAGGGCAAATCGTTCCAGAGACTCCGCCCTCTGAGTTTATCCTTTACGATCGCGCTATTCTAGGTCCGCGAATCCGAACGCCCGAATGGCTGGCCGTAGCCACCTCCCGCAATCCTCAGATCCCAGCACCCGATCACCCGGACAAGGGTTACGAAGGAAAGCAGACCGGAAGAAATACTTTCGTCGGGGCAGCAGCTCTCGGCCCCTGGTCGAACAATACGTCGCTCAAAGCCGCCCTCGACGGCGTGGCCGTTGAATTCAAAAACAAGACGGGCGTTACGACGGATTGGGCCCGCAGTAATCGCGATGGGGGTAAATATCGCTTTCTCGCCCAGGACGAACAGACCTACGCCATCGTTCGCAAGAACTTCGGAACCCTCAGCACCTCCTATCGTATCTCCGAGCGGGTTACCGGTGGATCTACCCCCAGCTGGGGGCCCGGAACCGATTGGTTGGGAGAGCAGCTGTGGCTCTTGACGAAGGAACGCGTCGTCGGGCTGGTCCAGATTCACAACGATGCGGCTGATCAGGTCTACGGACTGGACACCCGTATCGTCCTTGTCGGTGGGAGAAAGCCGATTTTGGGATCTTATCTCGACGTCGTGGAAGTCGCCACGGACGATTTTGAGTTCGGCGAGCTTCAAGTCCGCGTGCCGCAGACGACCTTCACGGGTCCGCGCTCGGTTCAGCGGACGACCGTTTACGGCTCGAACACAGATGACGACTACACCGCGCTCCTCCGCTTGCACGATGCAGCGGATCAAAACGATGACACCTTGATTTCCTACCCGGCGGGAACGCGACGCTGGGCCGTCGTCGAGTGCACGCGCAAGGACACGGGCTACGCCGTTTCGGCGATCAACGTTTTGCCGGAGAACAGCAACGTCGCGGTGCTTCAAGTCATCGAGGGGGATCGCCGTTTTCGCCTCGTGCAGAATCTCACCGGCTCGAATCGGTCCTACACGGGAAATTTTTGGGGTGCCGCAGACGGAGACGCGTCCCTCCACAAGAGCTGGACCGAAGTCGTTGAAGACGTCACCCCGGCACCCGGAAGCGCTGTTGCGATGAATGTCCAGCTCCCGGCCTTTGGCCATGCGGTCGTTGTCAGTAGTGACAATCCATTAGATCACTCCAACGAGGTCGATTTCTATGAAGATGTATTCACAGAGGGAAATTCGATTGCCGCACTCGATCAGGAGGTGTCTGTCCCGCAGGAAACGCAGGTGGGGATCCGGCTGGAGTCACTCGGAGGCACTGAAGTGCCCTCCTATGCAATCAAGACTCCTCCTGCGAACGGTACTTTGATCGGCACGCCTCCGATCGTTGCTTACACGCCGGATCTTGGCTTTATCGGAACCGACACGTTTACCTTTGAAGTGACAAACGGGGAAGGAGATGGCGACGAAGGTACCGTGACGCTCCTCGTGAGCGATCAGGATGTGGTCGATGTTTGGTATCCATCCGGCCAGGACGTGGATCGGACGTTTACGAATATGACCGACAAGGGGTTTACCCTTCTTTTTCACGACCAATCCGATAACCGGGGGGATGTCGCCGCGGTGACCGATTTCGAAACACCGATCACGTTGGATGAGTATGGGCAGCGAACTATGTTCCTATCTTTTCGGATCAGCGACATCACGACCTCTGCCGGAAATGAGAATCTTCTGCGAATCGGATTCCGCAACGATGACTCCGGTAAGACCTTCGATGCCACTCTCCACTACGTCTTTGGTTATGGCTCTCCGGGAAATTTTCATGATGTTCGTTTCGCTGGCAACTCCGACACGGCCCACTTTTTCTCTGGCGGGAGCACGCAGGATCAAGGCGATCTCCCTGATGCGAATGCGCTCTTCACTGGAAACTCCAGTGAGATTGAGCTTCAGCTGACTTATCTGAGGAACAACGGAAACGGCACCCACGATTATCGGGCGACGGTTTTCTGGGACGGGCAAAAGCACTCCAGCTCGACCATTACCCGAAACACGGACACCTGGGATAGTGCCTACGTCCAGGCGAATAACCCGATCTTTCAGGTCGCTGGTGATGGATTCACGATTTCGGACACGGTCGTTGGGACGAGAAGTGAGTCGTATTTCGATCTCTCCTACCAATATTGGGCGGAGGAAGAGAATCTTCAGGCGACTGATTTAACAACGGATTTCGACGAGGACAAGGCGTCCGACTTCATGGAATTTGCTCTCGGAGGCGTCCCAACCCTGCCGGGACATCGATCCGTCATTGATTTGTCGGTTGCCGCAAGTAACGGGCAAACAACATTTTCTTTTCCTCGACTCAAATACTACGATGCCCTCCAGACGCACTACGTCGTCAAGACATCCCACGACCTTGTTGATTGGGAAGCTGTATCGGTGGTTCCAACGGTCGAGCCTCTGAATGAAAAGTTCGACCTCGTGACGATCACGCTCCCGATGCTCAACGAGTCCCGAGCCTTCTTCAAACTGGAGATCGTTCCTCCGAACTAGTGGTCCCAAGCGCATCTCCTTCGGCTCTCTCAAAGTTCTGAATCTCGAACCCCAACCCAATTTTCAATGAGCTAAATCATACCATCCAGACACATGGACGGCGAAGCTGTGCTGTCCGTTTTTACGCCATCTCGAGGAACTTTTTAACCCCCATACCCGAATGAAACCTCAAAAAACCCCGATTAAAGCAGTTATGAACAAGGCCCTGAAAATGGTCTGTCTCCTGGCCCTCCTTCAAGGAGCCTACTCCCATGCGGCTGTCACCGATCTGCTGTCGCTCGATTCCAACTACCCGAAGTATGGGGATCTGTACTCGGACGTAAAAGTCGGCGATACGACGATTCCGACTAAATGGAACCTCTCGAATGAAACCATCAGTGCGGTCTACGCCTACCTGCACGAAGATAGCCCGTATCGTTACAACTCTGACTATCTCAACCGACTCAAGCTTTTGCTCGACGCTCGCTTTGATCAATACTCGAGCGGAAGTGGCTTGGGCGACATGTCCGGGAGCTTCCAGGCGTGCTATGCATACATGCTCCTCAAACACCACCGCCCAGGGGATATCACGGCTTCTGAGATCGCTGAATGGGAAGCAGCGATGGTCGCCTTCTCTGACGATCAACTCGCAGACTTACCCCACCTCTACGATGACTACCTCATTTCAAATCAGTGGCTGAACGGAGACATTCGGATGGCGATGGGGGTCTATTTCGCTGGCGTGGCGATTAACAATACGACCTATCAAAACAAAGCGGCTGATGCGATTGACTTGTATTTGACAAAGTGCATCTCCGGTGATGGTGCCGTCCATAAATCCGGTTTTCAGAATGAAGCTCCGGGCTATCGAAACTGGAATGTCAACTGGATGATATGGTGGTGGAAGATCACAGGTTCGCCAGAAGCCAAGGCCTTTCTGGATAAGACCATTCCTTGGGTACCGTTGTCCGTGGAGCCAAGCGGATTCGCGATGCAGACGACAGCCAACGCGGTAAAGCACATGTATAACAAAGGATTTGGGCAGGAGAGCGCCCTCGCTCTCGGTTATATTTACGGAGATGGCTACAACTATTCCATTGGTCAGGTCGCTGAGAATAATTTCAGCTCTGAAATGAGCGTCTTGCTCGCTGCAGTTTATGATAGCTCCGTGTCTGCGCTCACACCGCCTTCCGAATTTATTCTCTATGATCGAGCTGTCATGGGACCACGGATTCGTACCGCTGATTGGGCCTGCATTGGGACGGCTCGGAGTCCGCAAACCTCCGCCCCCGAGCATCCTGATCGGGGATTTGAAGGGCGACAGTGCGGGAAAAATACCTTCGTCGGTGCTGCAGCGTTGGGCACCTGGGCGAATGGCACATCGCTCAAAGCCGCGTTAGATGGTGTCGCGGTAGAGTTCAAGACTAAACCTGGCGTAACAAACGATTGGGCACGCAGCAACTATGACGGAGGAATGTATCGCTTCCTCGCCCAAGACGAAGAAAATGCGACGATCACTCGCGACAACTTTGGTAGTATCAGCACCTCCTACCGGCTGTCGGAGCGGGTCACTGGTGGCTCTACACCAACTTGGGGGGCCGGAACGGATTGGCTCGGCGAGCAGGTCTGGCTTTTGACTAAAGAACGTCTGGTTGGAATCGTGCAGATCCGTAACGAGGTGGCTGATTCGGTGTATGGCCTCGACACTCGTCTTGTGCTGGTAGGCGGCCGGTATCCGGTTTTGGGTGCTTATCATGACCTTGTGGAGGTCGCTCCGGATGAGTTTGAATTCGGCGAGCTCAAGGTGCGGGTGCCGCAGACCAACTTCAACGGCCCGCGTAGTGTTCAGCGCACTACGGTCTACGGTTCAAACACTGCTGACGATTACACGGCAATCTTGCGGCTTCACGATGCAGCCGATCTGAATAATGATGCGCTCATCAATTATCCGGCGGGCACTCGCCGCTGGGCAGTTGTGGAATGTGTTCGCGACGGAAACAGTTTTTCGAATTCATCGATCAATGTTCTACCGGCGAACAACAGTCTACTCGTTTTGCAGGTGAAGGAAAACAACCGTCGCGTGCGCGTGATTCAAAACGTGACAGGCACGACGCGCACCTACACGGGAAACATGAACGGCATCAGTGGCGGCACAGCTACGGTGCACAAGAGCTGGGATGACACGGTTGACGTGATCACCCCTGCACCGGGTTCACCAGTAGCGATGTCGATTGATGTGCCCCCTTATGGTCATGCCACCGTGGTCAGCAGCACGATTACGACCGACCATGACGGGATGACGAGCTACTACGAGGACGTCTTCACCGGTGGTGTGATTCCACAAACCCCCCTTGGAGCAGCGGCCACGAATCTACCGGGTCTTCTTGAGGCAGAGTATTACGATATCGGTGGCGATGGTGTAGCCTATTACGACACGACGGCCGGTAACTCTGGAAACTATGGGAGCGACGATGTGGATATCCAGACGACCTCGGACACGGGCGGTGGCTACAATGTTGGCTGGATCAAGTCCGGTGAATGGCAGGAGCATACGGTGAACTTGCCAGACGGGACCTACGACATCGTCGCTCGAGTTGCCTCTGGGAAAGCAACTGGTGCCTTCAGTCTCAAACTCGGAGACGGCGTTGCGGGGAATAGCCCGACCACGCTCGGTTCATTCAACGTGCCTCACACCGGCGGCTGGCAGACCTGGACGAGCCTTACCCTGAGCAACGTGACCGTGAGCAACGGAGGTTATGGCAAGATCCTGCGCATCGACTACACGGGGAGTGACTTCAATCTGAACTGGATCGAGTTTATCCCCAAATGAGAGAAGGTGGATTTGAGCGCCTTAGGATAGAAGTCTCGCTATCTGGTTCGTGACCAAACGCGATTGACAGAAGAATCAGATCGCGCTGTTGCTCACGGGAATGAATGAGCGTTATCCAACTGTAGCGATCCTCGGTTGCGGAAAGGCAGCCGAGGGCAAGGAGGGCTGGGCTATCGGTCGGGTACACGGTGAAGCCTGGGTGGATCGGTTTCCAGCGGTGAGACTCCATGCTGTCGACATTATCCCTGAGAACCTTGCGGCCTTTGGAGACCGTTTTGGAATTTCCCAAGAGTGCCTGCATGGATCGGAAGATTCCCTTTACGAGTCTGTAACGCCGGACGTGATCAGTATCTGCACCTGGCCGGACCTTCACGCCCCAATGCTTTGCCGCGGTATCGCTGAAGGTGTCCGAGGCGTGGTCTGCGAGAAGCCGATGGGACTTTCGCCCCGAGAGGTCGCAGAAATGATCAAGCGGTCGGAGGAGGCTGGGGTGAAGGTTTCGGTAGCCCACCAGAGGCGGCACAATCCTTTGGTTCAGGAAGTGAAGAGGCTTATTTCCGAGAAGCGGCTGGGAGAGATAGTCACGATCGAATGCCGTGTTTCCGACAATTGGGATATGCTTTCCTGGACATCCTATTGGTTTGATTTGGTAAACTGCTTCTTCGACGGCCCACCGTTGAGTCTTCTGGCCGGAATGGATCATGTCGGCGAGCGACGCTACCGACAAGCCGTCGAGAGTCAGTCGGTTGTCTTCGCCGAGTATCCGGGTGGACACCAAGGCATTTTTATCACGGGCCCAGACAATCCTAGTAGCTGTCCTATATTCGTTCGAGGAGACCGAGGTGTGGCTTTCGTCAGCGAATCGAGTCCGATCCGGATTCTCACGGACGAGGGCTTGGAAGAAATCCCTTTGGACGAGAAGGGATCTGGGGCGGTCGGGCAGTATGGGCAGCTTTTTGCCGAACTGGTTCAGTCTTTAGAAGGCGGTCCGGTTTCCCTCTGCGATGTAAGCAACACGGCGGACGCTACGCTAATGTGCTACGCCGCCCATGAAGCGGCCCGCACGGGCCGGATGGTAACTTGGCCGATTGAATTTGAATATGCACCTCTCGAGGTTCTGCAAAATCCACCGAAATCGCCGTATCGGCACCTCAGGGCATGCCTCTATGCAGATGGCCACGAAAACGAAGGGCGCATCGTCCTCCAGGGAGCCGTCGATGTATTGGCGGATCTTGTCCATCCGGAAGTCAAGGTGATCGACGCAAGATCGAATCCCCTAACCCGATCCGACCTTGAAGATATCGATGTGCTCTGCCTCTTTCATTACGAGAAAGAAGCGGCACCTGAGACACGTGAGGCTCTTAGAGATTGGATCGAAGTAGGAAAGCCTGTGCTCATGCTTCATTCTTCAATCGGGGCCTATCCGGATTGGGATGATTTTCAGCGTTGGTGTGGCTTGGTCTGGGAGTGGGGCGTATCCGACCATCCGTATCAGTCTACGAACCTGCAAATGACCGAGGCTGGCCATGGACTCTTTTCATTCGAGGAGGCTTGGGTCCCAGAGGATGAGATCTATACACGTTTGAAAAAGGTTTCCGATGTTGAGCCTCTGCTGACTTCCCTAGTTGATGGGGAAAGTGTGACCAGATCATGGATCAACAAGGACTTTCCAAACATAGTTGGCTTTGACCCTGGTCACACGGACGCGATTTGGCGCCTGCCTTTGGTTGAGGAATGCTTAGGCGGATTAATCGCATACCTCGACAAGCGTATGTAAGGTAAAGGCCGCCGAGTCCTTTGAGTCAGCACTCTCCCTGAAACACTATGTTTCACGGGTCGTAGTGCCCTTCGGCTTGCTCAAGGCCTTGAGCTTGGCGGAAACTCTCTAGGTTTCTGGGGACGGGGATGGAATCTAATTCTCTGAAATAGTGTAGAATGCAGATTCAGCTGCCGGATCGAGTGGAGCGCTCACGGTCCAGTTTGAGTTCTCAGACCACTGAAACGTCACACCGTTGAGGGGGCTCCACGGTTCGCTCAAATTGCTGGAGTGCCAAAGGCGCGGGGTTGCGGTTGAGGGGAAGTCTGCCTGCAGCTCGATCCATCCATTCTGAAGCTGAGCGACCTCTGTCTTGTGCAGCCCGCTACCGGCTGGGTTTCTTGCCAATGACGGTTCATTTGTCTGAACACCTGAGGCACTGGAAATGTCGGTAAAGTCGATGGTTCGTCTTTCAGACCCGATGGTGATCTCAATGGTATCCGTATCGACCCATTCAGTATGGGGGATGATATCCCCATTCTCGTAAGGATACATGAGGATTTTATAGCTTGGTTCGACCGATGTGCTGCGGACGATTAGGCGTTGCCGGTACACGTCAGGATTGGGCGTGTAGGGCTGTCCGTTGAAGGTGCCGTTGTATTCAATCTCCTCAATGACGGCAGGGGCGGTAGTAAGACCTTGTGCCTCTAGCACGCGGACGAGAAGGCGACGGTTTCCGGTTGATGCGGGCTCCTTCAAAATGATGTCGTTGCGATAGTTTGCAGGGTTCAGGTCGACTACGGTGGTGTCGATGGACAGATCGTTGGCAATCTGCGCAACCCACTCGTAATCATTTACGGACGAGTCTTTCTTGAGATCATCGACGATAAGCAGGTAAGGACGCGGGCCCTTATTCATGATGAGCGACCGCTTCACCTTTTCGACCGTGTTGTAGCGCCGTTTGATCATGCGCTCGGTTGCGGGGTAATCTGCTTCCCAAGCGGCGTAGTCATGAAACGGTGTCGTGTATTCGATACCTGTTCCAGGAGTAAACCGGAAGTCGTTCCAGGTCTCGGTAACCTTCTCCCAGCCATCTGTGCCGATTCTTGGATTGTCTCCTGTGCCGGGAGACCAGTCCCACTCCCAGTTGTAGGCGTAAGTCGCGTCGCCGGAGACTTTGGCCATGTAACTGTCCGAGCTGAAGTGGGTAATCGTGGATGGTTGGCGTGCCTTCACTCCATCCTTAGGGTTGAGCCGGATGCCTTCGCCGTTGATCAGCGGGCAACTGTGGAAATAGGTCCGGTGGAACAATACGTCGCCGTAGGTCGTGCGGACCCAGATACGACCGAGGGAGGACAGGTTGAAGCTGTTCCGATCTGCATCAGTGTGCCCGCCCATGTCCTGGCGGCAGTGGAAGTGAACAACCATTCCATCGCTTTCACCGCTACTGCGGAGGATAGCGAGACCGCGCTCGGAGAGGAAGTCCTGATCGTTTTTCCAATGGTTGGAAGGGCTGTAGTCGGATGCGAAGACGACGGCAGGGATCATGTATTGGAGATAAAAGTCGTCTGGCCGGAACTGTTGATAAACGTACCCGACGGAGTCGGTGCCGTAGGCTGTCCGAATGTAGTTCCTCCAGACGGAGTCTACTTCGTGGCTGTCCGGATAGGCCCACTTGAGGCCGATCGCGTCGAGGGCGTTGAACTTGTACTGGCCTTTCTCGGAATCCCGACCGCTGCCACTCCAGCCGTCGTAGCCAGTGAAGCCTTCGCCAAACGGTTGTGTGATGGCGGGCAGAAAACGGTGTCCGAAGGCGCGAACGTTCGGGTGCCCTAGAACGCTGAAACCACGGCGGGCATGGGCGACGGAGTAGGCCGTCATCATGTAGTTTTTCCCGATACCTTCGTAGCCGGCACCGTCTGGATACCAACCGTAGTTGATGAAGTTGTGGAATTGGCGCATCCAATACCGGGTGAGTCCGGGCTTGTAACCCTCTTCCCATTCGATGGCGAGGTTGGGAATGATCTCAAAGTTATCTAGCGTCGTCCAATTCGAGACACCAGAGTAGGCTGCCACCTTGCTGCCGTATCGCGGAAGATCAGGGATCACTCTGACGAGTGCTTGCCGGAAAAGACTGCGCTCGGCCACGGTCATTTCGTTGTAGAGAAAGTCGTAGATGAAACCCATGTGAGGGGCAGCGAAGTAGTGGAAGTCCTGTGAATTGACTTTTGGATCGGTGATGGCGTTCTCGGCCCAGAAGAGTGAAGCTGTTTTAAGGCGCTGAGTGCGCTGCGCGTAGGAGAGGCCGGTATCCGGGTCGAATTCGCCTGACATGAGGAGGCACTCGAAAGCTTCGCAGGCCATTACGCTGGCGGTGAGAGCGCGGAATTTCTTATCGAATGAAGGGTCGTTCCAAATCGAAGGGTCTTCGTTGTAAAGCTTCGCGTAGTCTTCCGAAAAATCGAAAAAACTCAGGTTATTGATCAGGGGGTTGCCAGAGGCATCGCGGGCATAGTCGGCCGACTCATCGTAGGGTCCTCTGCCCAAATTCAACATAATGGTGTAGGCCCTCAATTGTTTGAAGGCGGCTTGTCCACTTGCCGTAGTTGCGATGCGGTCCTTGATGTCCGGTATATCTTCCGGGTTGAAAAGGATGCGTGGATGAACCCCGCCAGCGGGGGCATGTCTCAGAGGGCGAACCCCGGTGTAGTCATTGACGTAGGTTTTGTCGCCAATGCCTAGGTTTTGAGAGCTGTCGAACGCCTCCCAGCCATAGTCGAACCCCCCGGCCTGTTTGGGAAACTCCCGCTGGTTCCAAGCTGGACTGTTTGCGCCAGTCGAATCGGCTTGAGGGGCACCTCCGAGCTGCACTTTGTCGAGTTCGCCTGCGCTCCATAGTATATCGAGAGTAGTTGGGGCAGCCGGGAGAGAGACTACACTGTTGGGAGACTCGAATCGTGCGCTTGCATTTGTGACGGTCCAAGTATCTCCGTCTGACTCAACGGCACTCGTGTTCGTGAGATGATAAATACCCGTGATTTTGTTGGAGAGGATGCCGGTGATCAGCTGACTGACGGTATTGGAAGCACCGCCGTTCTGGTAGGTTACGGTGTATTCGAAGTCGTAGCTATCTGAAGTGCTAGCGACCAGCGTGAGCGTGTAGGTCGCTTGGATCGTATTTCCGTCCGTGAACTGGAGGGCGGCGTTCGATGCCCAGTTTGACGTGACCGGTCCGAAGTTATTTCCGTAGCTGAAGGGGTTACCGTTCGTGTTCCGGGAAAAGCGCCCGCTTTCTGAGGAAGCGCCAAAACCCGAGTGAAAGTGAAGTGAAGATGTGGCGCCTAGGTCGAATCCAACTCGAAGACCATGTGTGACCGAGGTAGTGTTTTGGATGCCATTGTAGGTGCACTGGTAGACGATTTGGTCTCCAATATTGAGGAGGGTTACATCGACCGAAGTTAGAATGCCGACGTCTGTTCGGGAGGTTGGATTTCCATAGGTGACCGTTCCGCCATTTGTGCTGAGGTTTGAGACGGTTGAGTCTGGATCACTGCCTATTCGGGAAAAGGCCCCGAGGTTGATCGGGCTTGGTGGTGATGGATTTGCAGGTGCGCTCTGCCAGGTCCAACCTGTGGTTGGATTGACTTGGACGGTTTGCCATGTTCCGCCGTTTATTCGGTAATCGTAACTGAAAGGGGTGCTGAGTGAGCTTCTGCTTCGCGTCAGAAGACTGAAGGCTGCCTTTGCTTCTGGGGTAAAGGAAAAGCGAAGAAACTCGTTGTTTGTGGCGGCCTTTGTGACATAAAGATGACCGGCTGCTTCGATATCTCCACTAATCGAGTAGGACTGGTCGTCGAATTCCGAACGTTCCGCTTCGAGACCAATGCTTTGCGCTTGGGCCGACGGATTGAGAACGAAAAGGGATAGAGGAAGAAGGCCAATGATCCTCATGATTTTTCGCGGGGTTTGTGAGATCAAAAATGGAAGCCTTTTCGTCGGATATCGCTTTCGGCACTTTGTAGGCAAGGGCCCTACGCTTTGGCATTTGGGGAATGGGATTGGCTAATGCTATTCTGTCATTTTCGCGAAGGCCTCAGTATTTTCATCGATCTCCTTCCGCAGTTCTCTCACTTCTTTCCGCATTCTCGGCATTGAGATCAGCTCTCCTGGTTTGGCGTAGATTTGCTCGATTAGTCCATCCGTAAGTCCGTATTCTGCCTGAAGTAGGTCGATCTGCTGGTCAAGAGAGGCTTTGATTGATGAGAACTCAGGGTTATTGGCCAGGTTATTGATCTCTTGAGGATCGTTGTTTAAATCAAAAAGCTGCTGGATCGTCGGTGAATCCTGTTTGTAGTAGTTGATCAGTTTCCAGTCTGCTGTTCGGACCCCCCAGACGGAACGCTCTTGATCATAATGGGCATAGTAGCGGTAGTAGAAACTATCCCTCCAATCTTCCGGGGTGGCTCCTGCCAGCAACTCTCGTGCACTGACTCCTTGCATGACTTCAGGGATCTCTATCCCAGCGTAGTCGAGAAAGGTCGGTGCAAAGTCGATATTGAGGAGAAAGTTGTCGGATTCGCTCTGGGCGGGAATCTCTGCCGGAAAGCGAATGAGAAATGGAATGTGAATACTCTGCTCCTGCATGAGCTGCTTATCAATTTGCCCATGTTCCCCTTGGAGCATGCCATTGTCGGAAGTGTAAACGATGATCGTGTTATCGACCAAGTCGTTCTCTTCCAGATAGTCCAGAATTCGCCCCACATTGTCGTCGACGGCTGCAATGCAACGAAGGTAATCCTTCATGAACCTTTGGTAGTTCCACTTCTTTTGCTCTGCTTCGGTCAGACCTTTCGGCATTTCCTCGACCCAGCGGTCAATTTTGAAAAACTCGTGGGCTTTTTCCACGTCTGCAGTGAAGCGGTAGGCCTCGGGGCCGTCGTATGTGTTGTTGAATGTGTCAGGGTAGGGTAGGTCCTCGGTGTATCGATCCTGGTATCTAGGATGGGGTTCCCAGTTGTAGTGCGGGGATTTAAAGTGACAAAGCAGGAGAAAAGGCTCTTCGGGATTTCTCTCCTCCAGCCATTCGAGGCTCTTATCGGTGATGATGTCGGTCGAGTAGCCTTCCGTTTGTTCCCAGACAGGTCCGATACTCGTTTTAGTGATGAACTCGGGATCAAAGTAATCTCCCTGTCCCTCGAGGACGCTGTAGTAGTCAAATCCCATGGGGATACTATGTAGATGCCATTTGCCAATGACTGCTGTTTGGTAACCTTCCGCGTCCATGAGATTTACAAAAGTAGGCTGAGTCCCGTCAAAAAAGTTACCGCCAATATCGACCTGGAGGTTTATGTGCGGATACGTTCCGGTAAGCATGCTGGCACGGCTGGGCGCACAAAGGGATGCGGTAACGAAACAATGATTGAATCGCATCCCACCTTCGGCGATTCGGTCAATGTTGGGCGTTTCATTGATTTCGCTTCCATAAGCACTTACTGCCCCAAGACCATGGTCGTCCGTCATTATGAAGATCAGGTTTGGGCGATCATCGGCCGCAAAGAGAACGCCGTAGCTGGCGAGCATCGTAAAGAGAAGGACACTGTTTCTCATAACTGTAGTTGTTTACTTGAAGAGAATTTTTCCGCGCACTGAGGATTGGGTTAGGGTTCTTAGGTTTTCGGCTAATTCGCCTGTCCAGGCCATGGATAATCGTTTGTTCCGGCTTCTTCCGGAATCGGAGGGCGAGGCGCACTTTCGTGCCATGCCATTAGTTCCTTCGACAAGGATTCGACCAACTGAGGGTGGTCCTCTGCAACATTGTTTAGTTCTGTCGGATCGTTGGGAATGTTGTATAGCTCGACTCGGCTTCCGTCTGGGTTCTTCAACAGTTTCCAGTCTCCCTTCCGAATCGCCATCATCGGGCTTTTGTGCAGAATATGGCCGTAGGGTAGTTCGTAGTGGTACTCCCACATGAGAGGAGTTTGCCGCTCCAGGGGTTTGGCTAGAAGAGCATCTAACATGTTTTCTCCGTCTGGGGCGAATTCGCCCTCGGGAACTTTTGCCCCAGCAACCGCGGCTAAAGTCGGCAATAAGTCAACGGCACTCATAACGGTGTCATTATCGACACTGCCGCCTTCAATTTGAGCAGGCCACTTCACGATAAAAGGAACCCGAACACCCCCTTCGTAGAGGCTGCGTTTTCTCCCGCGGAATGGTCCCGATGATCCAATGCCTTCGTGGGCAGCACCGTTGTGGGCTAACATGACGTCTTCCGGACCGTTGTCACTGGACAATATCACGATGGTATTCTCTGCGATGCCCATTTCTTCAAGCCCGTCCATGAGACGACCGATTTGCACATCGAAATCATTGATTGTGCTGTAGTAAACCACCTTGGCTCCTAGATGAGGGTTCCCCTCAATTCGCGGGGCGAACTTCATGAAGGGTTCCATTTGCTCTGGAGTGGGATTGAGAGTCGTGTGGGGTATTAGCGTCCAAGCACTCACGTAGCACGGCTTGTCTTTATTGTCTTGGAGAAATTTCAGCGTTTCGTCGATGATCACTTCTGTGGTCTCTGCGCGAAAATAGGGGTTACCTGCGAACTGGATTGGAAGCTGAGGGCCGGAAGCGAGGTAGCCGTAAGCCTTGTCGAAGCCATACTCGGTTGGCTCCGGTGCACCTTCGCCCGAAGGGAGACACAAGTGCCATTTGCCGAAGTGGGCGGTCGCGTAACCAGCATCTTTCAGCTGAGTCGCAAGGGTTGGAACTGCTGGATCCAACCAATTTGGCATACTTCGCTGCTCGTTCTCGTCTGCCCCACCAAAGTGGCCATGGACTCCGTGTTTTGCTGGAAAATGCCCGGTCAAGAAAGCGACACGGCTTGGAGAACACACTCCGGAACTCACGTAAAATTGGGTGAAGAGTTTCCCATCTTCGGCGAGTTTATCAATGTTCGGAGTATCGATCTCTGGATGTCCATAAACACTGAAGTCACCCCAGCCCATGTCATCTGCCATGATGAAGATAATGTTGGGCCTCGTGTCCAGTTCTTCGGAGGTTTCGGCGAAGACGGTCAATGCCGCTACCGAAAGCGAGGCGGTGAAAAACGAAAGGTTGCGCATAATTGATATAGTCATGATTTTTTCTTTGAACTTTTGGTTTAGATTTTTAGCTCGGGACTAGCGGTATTCTGATCGAAACGGTTTTGCATCGAAGTTATGCAGATAGGCACTCGGTTCCGGCGTTTGCGGTAGAGAGGCTTTCCACTCTAAGAGTTGTTCCTCCATCGATTGGACCCGTGCTCGGTTCTCATTGGCGACGTTTTTGAGTTCCTCTGGATCTTGAGGGATATTGTAAAGTTCCACTTGCGACCCGTCAGGATTCATTAGCATTTTCCAGTCGCCATCGCGCATTGCTAGTTGGGGCGCGGCGTAGGAGTCGGGTCCCCTGACATCGAACTGCCACTCCCAAAAGATCGGTTTCGTCCGCTGGCGCGAGGAACCTTTCAGAATATCACTTACATTCTCGCCGTCGACATCCGCTCCATTGAGCGGAACTCCTGTGATCGCACATACCGTGGGAAACCAATCGACTGCAGCAACGATCGAAGTGTCATTCACCACGCCCGCAGGTATGGTGCCCGGCCAATAGGCGATCGCAGAGGTGCGAACTCCTCCTTCGTAGCTGCTGCGTTTGCGAGCTCTTAACTCTCCGGTCGAGCCTACACCCGCCCGGGTCGTTCCCTGAAAATTGTCTTCGGGTCCATTATCGCTGGTGAAGAAAATGAAGGTGTTTTCTTCAATACCCATCTCCTTGATTCCATCCAGAAGATGACCCACGGCATCATCAAGACCGGTAACGGCGGCGCAATAGATCTGCATCCGCTCTTTCAACTCGTCGGGAGGAATAGTCTCAAGGTATTCACGCATGTGATACGGAAAATCGGAAGGGTCGGGATCAATTTCCTCATAGACCGCCAGTTGTTCCGGAGTCGGGTTTAACGTAGCGTGGGGGATCAGCGTCCACGCGTTTACATACACGGGCTTGTCGGGATTGGCTTCCAAGAAGGCAAGGGTTTCGTCGATAATCTTTTGGGAGGATTTCGCTCGGTAGTGTTCATCCCCTCCTCGAATGAAATGGTGCTCCCTCGTGACATCGCTGAAATAGGTGTGGTAGGTCTTAAAATCATCAAAACCGTAGAACGATGGGTTGGGAATCTCGTTGTTGTGATTCTTGGGAGCACTGGACAAGTGCCATTTGCCATAGTGAGCGGTTGCATACCCATTTTGCTGGAGCGCGTGTGATACTTGCTCTAAATCGGGTTCGAGAAAGACCGGCATTCTACCCTGTTCAATCAATCTGCGGCCGAAGGCTGAGTGGATACATTGACGAGCAGGGAATTGACCCGTTTGAAAAGCTGCCCTCGAGGGAGAGCAAACCGATGAAGCGACGTAGAAGTCCGTAAAGATCGTTCCCTCTTCTGCCATCCTGTCTAGATTTGGCGTCTTGAGGTAAGGGTGATCAAATACACCCAAGTCTCCCGCACCAAGGTCGTCCGTGAGAATCAGTATAATATTGGGTCTTGATGTCGCCGCATGAGCAGGGGGTCCTATTGAGAAAACCACTGCTGCGACGATAGAGATCAATCTTGGAAAATGATTTGATAGCTTCACTGTGACAAGGAAGGGGAGGGTTTCGGTCGGTTTGTATTCCTAAGAAAGCGCATAGTTCAAAAAAGCGTAGGGATTTTACTCAGCCACGGTAATGAAACCAGGGGGTCCGACGAGTCCGGCTCGTCCCTCGTGATCGGTCACCCGGACCGTGATGACATTTTTCTCGCCGAAGTGAATGGCGGTGGCGGGAATTCGATATTTACGGATTTCAAATGCAGTGTGAAATTCGACTTCTTCGTAAGGCTTTTTGCCCACTTGTTCACCGTTGACCCAAACAGTGTCTTCATCGCGGATTATGCCGAGATTCATGTAAAGGTTCCGCCCTTCCCATTTATTGGGAATGGTTACCGTTCGTCGGAAGGTGCCTGTCTTTCCCTGTGTGTTGTTACCCAATGGCCACCTACCGGGGACGATCGTTTTTTGCCACTCGGAATCGTCATAATTGGTCTCCCGCCAGAGTGTGTCGTCTCCTTCATGAAACTGCCAGGTTCCGATCATGGGAATAGCGGGAAACGCGAAGACAGCGGTATCGGATTCTGGTTTCTCTCGTCCGATCGCCACCGTGTTGACGCTCGATTCTGTTCCGGTGAGTAACAAATGCTTCGCTCCGTAGTGATTTTGATCGCGGTGTTCGAAAAGAACGTTAGCGGATTCGCCGGGTGGGATTTTTACACGACTAACGGAGCCCTGTCGGGAGCCGTTGAGAAACACGCGGGCGTTCACGACCTGGACCTCATCCGTAAAGTTGTGGACATCTCCGTGAGCGAAAACCGCGATTCCCTCAACTCGGTGCTCTAAACGCACGGAAGGCTTGTCGAAGCCCAGGCCCTTGAGCCTAACCGCGAACACCCATGCCCGAATGCCGGGTAGGTCGGATGGAGGAATAATGGTCAAGCCTTCGGGTCCCGTGCTCCACTCGACCTCTGCTCCGCCATTGAGAAGTCGTACACTTTCTACCTGTAGACCACCTAGTTTGGATTCTGTCATCTCCCGGAGCAAAATGGGACCTTCGGGCCGCTGGAGAGAGATCGCATAGACATTGTTGGCTTTGCGGGTGTAGCGGATGGCCTCACCGTCCTTGTAGGCCAAAAACGGTCTGGTTCCGTAGATGGCATCTCCATTGGCTTTGAGCCACGCACCGATTTGGTGGAGGACCTCTCGTTGGTCATTGGGAATGGTTCCGTCCGCTTTCGGTCCAATGTTCAGGAGGAGGGTTCCGTTCTTGCTGACGATGTCGATAAAGTCGTGGAGCAGTAGATCGACACTTTTCAATGGCGCTCCTTCAACATAACCCCAGGTATCTTCAAACACGGTGGTATCGGTCATCCACAGGACGGGCCAGAGGCGATCCAGTTTGCCGCGTTCGACATCCAGCAAGCCAACTCCCTTCGGAAGATCATCTCCCTTGTAGATAATGCACACCTGTTTTCCCCAAGCGTCCGCCTGGTTGTAATAGTAAGCGGCAAACTCCTTCTGGTAGGGCTCGAACACCGGATTGCGGAGTCCCCAACCAAAGTCGAACCAAATGAGATCGGGCTTATACTTGTCGACGAGTTCGTAGAGGCGATTTAGCCAGTCGGTGAGCCATTCGGGGTCGGGTTCTTTCCCGTACTGAGGCCAGTAGAAATCTGCGTACTTGGGATCTGTGGTATCGAATGCTGGTTTGTAGGTGTAGAAATTCCAGCCGCGGGCTCGATGGTTGGAGACACCGAAGCGAAGTCCGGCTTTCCGAGTTGCCTTTGCCAGATCTCCGACAATGTCCCGCTTTGGCCCCATTTCGACCGAATTCCACCGGGTTAAGTCGCTGTCCCAAAGAGCAAAGTGATCATGATGCTCAGCATTGGGGACGATAAACCGGGCCCCGGACTCCTTGAGAAAGGCAACCCACTCATCGGGATCCCATTGGTCTGCGGTGAACAGAGGAATGAAGTCTTTGTATCCGAACTCCGACTGATCTCCCCATTCGTTTCGATGGTGTTCGAAAACCGGATGTCCCTCCATATACATCAGTCGTGCATACCATTCGTCGTGGAAGGCCGGAACGCTGTTGGGCATCCAGTGAATAAAGATGCCAAATTTATCATCGGCGAGCCACTCGGGAATCTGGTGGGTGGCGATGGATTGCCAATCGGGTCGGTATGTGGGCTCACGGCCTTGCAGCCCTTGCAGAATAACCGTCACAACGAAAATCGACATTAATTGGAGACGGACCATGCCTTACGAAGGGTTCAATTATCGTGTTGGGTCGAGACGTGTCATCTCGAAGCGAGTCAAGCCTTCTTCGTCTTCAGCCAATCGAAACTCATCGACTTGATCCTCCCATTGAATGGTGAGGACGCTTCCGTCTTTCGACAATTCGGTTTCCGGGAGTGGATCGCCATGGTAGTAAGGATACATGAGAACCTTGTATTCCGGTTCTACGGACCGACTGGGAATGACCAGTCTCTTGCCAAGCCCCATTTCACGACCGGAGTATTGAAAGGTATCGTCGTGTTTCACAAAATTAAGGGTCTCGACGGATAGAGTATTCTGACGCGACGGGATGTCGGGCTGGTTCGCTTGTAGAACCCGGATCAAGAGCATTGGTTCGCCTTTCTCAGGAAGTGGCCTGCCACTGATGTTGTGTGGCAGGTGGACCCTGTGGGAGTTGTCCCTACGATCAGTAATGGGCCCGAGGATCACCTCGTCTACTCCCATTTCATACGGTTCTACCTGATTTGGGATCCGCATAAACCATTGGTAAAACTGTTCCGCGTCATCTTTTTGAATATCATCGAAGATGAGTAGGTAAGGGTGTTCTCCTCTAACGAGACCGACAGTCCGAAACGCTTTTTTGACCGGATTGTGTGGTGCTCGAACCACCCAGGAATCTTCGGCACCCCACATCCGAGGATTGCCAGCCAGATATCCCTCATAATACTCTTGGACGACCGGTAACGGATCACGTTCCCACAGGTCGAGGGGGAAACGGCTCAATAGACGGTCGCGCGGTTCTCGGATCCACTCTAGCCAAGGCTCGTCTTCAAGCTGTTTGTCGGATGTTAGGAAAGCGGTCTTTTGCCATTGCCAATCGTAACAGTATTTCGTGTCCATGACTGCGAAAGTGGCCTCCTCTGAATCGATCACTTCGACCCACTCTCCAGGAGGAGCAAAGGCCCCTTGTCCGCGACCGTTGATCGTAATTTGGTTGAGATATTGCGGTTCAGTCATCCGCATTGAACTGACTGCCCAAGCCTGTCCGTGGGAGGTAAAGTAAAATGCGCCGCGATCAGGGTGGTCGTGAGAAGCGAATGTGGTGTCGTCTCGACACACTACTTGGAGATAAGTATCCTCTTCGTCCCAACCGGTGCGCGTGAATAGGATGCCTCTTTCTTCGTCAAAGAGAGTGTCTGCCAGTCCTAGAGAGGAGGCTTTGATCGTTCCGAAATCACCGTTAGGATTTGGAGGGCAGAGTAGTTGAAGAAGACGGTTGTCCATCCGTCCTGCGAGTCTTGGCTTCTCGAGGTTTTGTTCAACGAAGGCTATTCTCTTGTCTTCGGGAAAAAAGAAACAGGCGACACTGACCAGCGACGGATTCGGTGGAAATGTCCCCAAGTCGCCGCTACTCTGCCATTCGGCTCCGTAGGGCTGCATCGTGTAGATTCCCCAAGTGTCGAACATGCGCCGCCACCGCTCTAAGGTGAAGAGATTTTCCCCCCGGTTCGCCATGGCCAACATCAGTATCGCCGTGTGAGACATGCCCGCAGTATGGTATCCAATCGCTTCTGTTCCGACGCCGTTGGCAGAGTTTCCCCAAAGAATATAATTTTTTGCCACGTCGCATCCGCGCTCGTAGATTCGGGGATCGTACCCTGGCTCCCCTTCGATGGAAAGTGCCAGCAACGGAAAATAGAGACCCATCCCGATGAAGTTCCAGTTGACCCAGTGTGCCGGTAGGTCCATCCCGAGTCCATAGCGTCCACTAACCGCGGTCGCGATGAGCTTCCGGGTTACATCCGCTTGCTCGGAAGTCATGTAAGGTTGAGCAAAGTCATAAAGGAATCCGATGGTGGCACTGTCTCCCATGACTCTGCGAACCGACAGCCAGTAGTTTTCGCTCCCCGGGCTTCTGGCTGCCTTTTCGACAAGAGGTTGGAGAAACCTCGCCAAAGTAGCGGTTGCTCCTGCCACCTCTGCTCCACTTTCGCTGTCTTCGTCGATCAAGTTGAGAAAGGCCTTGTCCATGAGGGCTGCTGCAAAAGGATCTCCGCCGCTTCCGGGTGGTCCTTCTTTTCTTGGGTTGCGAGGGTCCTTCCATACCTCGTTGACCTTATCCAAGTCACTGCTGGCCATCGCGGCAAATAGCTCGCTGCCCCATCCATCGGGTCCCGATAAGTTTCGCTCCGTCCGCGCTCTCAGTTGTTCCAACATCTCAGCCGCATACTGGTTGTTGAGGAATTGCTTTCTGATTCGTGGTAAGTCTTCGGGACCAAAAAGCACTCTTGGGTGTATTCCCGGAGAAGGGACTGAGTAGAGTCGACTGTAGTCGAAACCTTCGATTTTGTGAGTCACTTGACGCGCCGGAGAAGGCTCTCTGCCGGGAAATTCACCATTCAAGATTTGCTCGGCGGAGAAACGGGGCGAAGAGGGTTGCAGGTCTGTTGCCATTAAAGAACTGCTGACAACTAGGAGGGGAAGAACTAGAAGGTAAAACTGTTTCATTGGGGTTGTTGAAGGCGAATCCCGCGGCCTTTTGTATTCGCTCTTAAGAAAACTAAAGGACTTAAGCTTCCGACCCTCACCAACCTCTTGAAGCACACTGAGTGAAACAACTACCTCTTTGCGCAAAACGACTCGTGAAACCGAAAAAGGTGAGAATAATTGGGTTTTTATGTTTCATTTCGTATCAAGTATTGACATAGTAATCGACTGCTGGACGATGCGGATCATGACTACGGCACGGTTACCCCTAACGTCGTGCTGCGCGCAATTATTTAGCCGGGCAGCTCCGTTTCTTAGAGTCGCAGTTCTCTCTGTGTTTTTATGTAGTGATATTTTAAATACGTTATCCTTACGAGGAGAAGAGGCGAGGCAATTGTCTCCTCTACCACCGGTTGGAGAGCATCCGAGGGTGTTTTTTACAGCAGATGATTTGCCAGAGATTCGTAGCCGGTTGGATTCTAACAGCGACTTCAGCCGGGCATTCTGGCCGATCATGCAGCGGGTGAATTCCGAAATGATCCGCAACTATGGGGGTTTTGCTGAGGCTGATTTCTCGAACCCCACCGTGGAAGAGCTCGAGAAATACATCAAACCGGACGAAGCACGTAACGTTCGCTGGGGAA
Source organism: Verrucomicrobiota bacterium (assembly GCA_038744685.1). Classification (NCBI taxonomy): domain Bacteria; kingdom Pseudomonadati; phylum Verrucomicrobiota; species Verrucomicrobiota bacterium. The sequence goes on along the minus strand of JBCDMB010000013.1, from coordinate 58,925 downwards.
TGGCTTCCCTTTACGCGGTTCTCTTCGATGACAAATACCTGAAAGAGGTCATGATCGGGACAATTGTGAACCATGCGAAATTGTTGATCGCCTCCAGAGAAATGAATGCCGGAGGTGACGTCCGGGGCGGGACCGGACTTAAACTGAACGAACGTTTCAATATCTGGGAAACGGACGAATTTGACGTTCAAGTCAGTTGGACGATTGGAGCTGCAGGTTTCGCTCTTAGCTACGACGTTTTGTATAACGATATGACGGAGGAGCAGCGGGAGATCGTGAGTGAGGCTATTGCGGTTTCGACACAAGGACGTCGTGCCTATGGAATGGATATGCCGTTAGGGTTTGCCGGGAGTAATCATTACGGTTATCACGGTGACCTCGCGGTGCTCCTCGCAGCGATCGAAGGGGAGCCGGGATTCGACGAGGAAACTTTCGAGAACATTAGCCAAGTCTTGCGGGATTACTGGGACGTGTCCTTCACCGAAGCCGGAGCGTGCCACGAAGATGGCTACGGACCTGACTTGGGATTGCGCGCTGGAGGCCGGGGATTCATGGTGCTCGCTCGTCGCGGCTATAATATTTTTGAGACTAAAAAGTTTCGGAATTTCATCGACTACATGGTCCGTGAGTATGAACCGCAGCCCGGCGGTAAATTCATGGGAGGTGCTTCCGGAGGGCCCTATGCAGAGCTGTATCCGACTTCGACGCTGATCGCCCGCTACATGTATCCGGATTCTCCCGCCGCCAATTATATTTACCGCTACCTCATCGGAGATGATTTTGAGCGTCGGTTCCGTTGGCAGGGTTGGTTGGATTGGATGATCTACGGGGACCAATGGGAGGGACCAGAAAGCCGTGAGGAAGTGCTGGAAGAGTCTGGTTTATCTCTAACGGTTTTTTACCCCGAACGGGGCAAGCAGGTCTTTCGGAGCGACTGGTCGGAAGACGCCCTCCAGTTCACCTTGGATGCGCGATCCGATGCCTTTTTGATCGGCCACGATCGGGTGGATCGGGGGAATATTACGATGAGTGCGCTCGGTCGTAACTGGGCCTTTGCGGGTGACTTCCGTCTCTTTTCGTCGAGTAAGATGCACTCGCTGGTTCACATTGATGGAAAGGCTCAGCCTTACAAAGCACCTTCGGTTCGTTTTCTTTGCCAGAGTGACGATGAGAACGGTTCCATCGCCGTAGCCGACCTCAAGTATGCCTACGACTGGGAGTGGACGCCGCCCTGGCCAACGGTGAACGATTCGCGCTATCTTTCCTGGGAAAAGGAGATGGCTGGACCTGCCGATCTCGGTTGGCCAGTCGACTACCTTCCTGCTTGGGCACCCGATCATCTTTACGGCAGTGAAACAGGCTACTCCCACACGAACGGTTTGCGCAAACGTCCCTACAATGAGGTGGAAAAAGCGATTCGCGGGACCGTAGCCGCCCGAGGAGAAAACCCTTTTGTGGTGGTGTTTGATGATATCCAGAAAGACCGAAAAGAACGAACTTATGAATGGTATCTGCAACTGCCGACCGATCTGGAGATCAAGAAACAGGTCGGTCGGGATTTGATTCTGGGAGAGATCGGCGTCGAACCGGCCCCGGGTGAGCCTTGTTTACTCGTGCGGGTCTTACGGGCGGATGACACGTCCGGTGAGACTCCCGAGGTCATCGATTTCCGAATCGAAGATTATACCGCTCATCGTGACGCGACGGGCAAAAGACTGATCATTCCTGTGGAATCAACGGCTCCTCATTTTCGAATACTGCTGTTCCCTTTTCGGGTAGGAGATTTGGTGCCACGGACCACCGTGTCAGAGGAAGAAATCCTAGCTGTTTGGCCGGATCAGGAATCCCTCATCCGTTTCCGCGAGGATGATGAGAAAGGGTTGTTGGTCAGGATCGATTAATTCTGTCATCCAGGTCGGGCGTTGATCTGATCCACTGCAGACGGCGCTTTGCAAGCAAAGGCCCTACAGGAGAAAGGCACTACGGCGTTTTCTGTGAATTGTAGGGCTCGCGCTTGCGCGATGCCGCGTGGGATTCTGATCGAATTTCTCTTGATCGCCTACCGCATCAACTCGTCAAAATTGTACTGACCCGGCACCAGATCATCAGGATCGGGGTTTTGGATCAGGACCTGGTGGCCGGCTGCAACCAAGCGGGATAGACTTCGACGGTAAAAATGTATGGGTTTTCCTGGCTGTAGGTGTGTAGGTTTTTTTCGTCTTTGGGTAGATTTTGTGGATGTTCAACATCTGTAAGTCCCTCGGCATCCAGTACTGAGTCAACTAGGATCCTCAACCAAATCAGCTCCGACCATGATCCTGTAGGGTTCTGCCTCTCCTAGATCGGGGCCGTCGACCATAACAATATGGGAGAATGGCTCTACACTGACTTCGTCGACACTGCGGTCGATCTCCTCGCGGCTGGATTCGAGTCCGGTGCCCCGGTAAAGATGGCGGGTTTGGCCTCTCTTTATTTCAAAGACCGGGACCGAAACAGTAGAATCACTGGTGTTCTGAAGGACCATGTATTGAGTCTCGCCTGCTTTGACGGCTAGCATGCGCAGAGGCCCGTCCTCTTTCACGGCGATTTCGGAAGGCTCAGAACTGGTGTGATCAAAGCCCTCGAAAACGAAGTAGAATTGCTCCTGCCCATCGCCTGAATGTTCCAGGAAGACGGATTCGGCTGCGTCATCCGCCCCGTACTGGGTGAGAAAGGTGGGCTCAACAACAACTTCTTCGAAATTATGCTCGACGAGCTGGATTTGCATCCTGCCAAAAATGAAACTGTCTTCACCGTTCTTCTCGAGGTCGTGTCTTTTACCGACCTCTGTCCTGTGCCTGTTGCGGCCATCGTAGAGGCGGATCTCGCCGGAGACTTCTCCACTCGGTTCTTCTTCACTGGCGTCGAGGCTGACAAAGCCGACGAGGCGGTCGGGCAACATTAGGAAGAGTTGGTTGGTCCGGTATTCTGACAAGGTATGTCTCCAGTTGGACTTGGATCCCTTGGGAATGAAATGGCTCGAGAAACTGGCAAAATTAGGACCGACAATATCCGTATTCTGCTCGCGGGTGCTGAGCATGTAATAGTTGAACTCCCGCAGCTTGCCCACCCGGTCTTCCTCCGGCTTCAGAACGCCGATATTCACAGCGGCAATCGCCGCGTTAAGCGGTCGTCCCCTTCGTTCGGAGGGGTCGTCGCTGATCATGGCTCCAACCAGGGTGTCCTTACCGCGACGCAGTTTCCTATCGGGGTCATAGATCCGGCCAGTGCCCGCGAAGGACCAGTCACCGAAACGGCCGCGTGGGCCCTGTATATTGCGGTCATAGAAGACGAACTGATCTTGCCCAGCCGCAGCCTCTACACCGGGACGGTAAATCTCGGCAAACATTGGAGTGTTGACAGAATCGGCCCCTCCGCTGACCTCGGCGATTCGCTGATTCTGCGGGCAGGAGAAGAGCTGCGCAAGAATAGTGGAGCCGGTTTTGGCGACTCCCGGTCCTGAAAAGTAATGCTTGGCGAAAGTATCGGTGAAATACTCCAATTCTCCACTTGGCTCCACATGGGTCGGATAAAACCGACGCAGCTTCTCGAGATTTTCCATCGCACGCGGTTCGCCTGTTAGCCTGTGCATCCACAGGTTACCCACCACGTGAATTCCATGATAGGAGGGACATTCATTCTCGTAGTTGATATAGGGCATCCCGCCGTCCTCGTAAATGGAGAGGTTCAACATTTCGAGGATCGTCAGGGCACCTTCCATCAACTCCTCGTCGTCCAACAGGAGGGACGAAATCGCAAGACCGACCATCCAGTTGTAATTCTTGTTGGGAATGCGGAAGACCTTGGATGAATATACTTCTGGCGTCTGCCTGATGAAGTTGTCGGCCTGTACAACGTGGCTACGCATTGGAATTTCAGTTTTACGTCGCACGCCGGTCAGCCAGCGTTCCTTCTCTGCTGGGAGGAAGTAGTCCGGGACAGTAAGCATCATGTAGAGGAGCGCACTGGCTGTCTCCTTGAAATCCTGTTCGGAGTCGAGGCCACTGCTGGTGCCAAGATCCTTTTCACCCACTATGATCCTCTGCTCACTATCGTTATACCAGAACTCCAGGCTCTGGGAGAGACGACGCATGACGATGGGAAACAACTCTGGATCCAGATAATACTCGCTCTGAGGGTGGCAGAACGCCCACGCCAGTAGATGAAGGGTTTCAGCCTGTCGTGTATAATACCATCCATTATTGAGCCTTGGCGTGAATTGTCCCTTCGGGAATCGCTCGTCCTCCCTCATGGCTTTTTCTACTGACTGGTAAATGCGAGCAAGGGCCGGGTTACGATCAGGGTCGGGTTCCTGCATGGGAATGAGGAGTTCCGCCAGAGTATTTGGATCCGGCTCCGGAAAGTCCTTTCTAGCCAAGGCCGCGATATCCCGGTAGTGCTCTTCAGCATAGTCTTGCATACCCGCCTCTTCATAGGCGGCGGCGTCCTCGATTCCCCAGAGCAGTAGCTGCTTCTTGAGTTTTTGGGCAAGAGTGGTTTCGGGAAGCCTGTCGACAGTCCTTTGAACGTTGCCCATTGAGTTGGATGACAGGGCAGCGATAAGGGCAATGATGATAGGAGTTGTTTTGAACATGGTTGAGTCTAGGAGGTGGAGAGTTCTGTTTTTGCGACAAAATACGGCTTTTCTATCTACAGAAGCATCTCATCGAAATCGTAGAGTCCCGGTTTAAGATCGTCAGGATCGGCACTATAAATGAGCACTTGGTGCGCGTGCGGGGGTAGGGAGAATTCAAATACATCATCCACCTCGACGAAAACAGGAACCACCGGATCTCCTTCGCTCGAGGAGAATAATGCGCTCTCACCCTCGACCCCCCAGGAAGGAAGCTCGGTGAGGAACTCCGTCTCTTGGTCTGTTCGATTGTGGACCATTAGGATCGTTTTGTCTTCCAGCTGAACCGCGAGTCCGGAAACCTCCTCTTCCCTAAATGGGTTCACAACAGATGCCGGTTGGGACCATGCCGGATAGACTTCGATGGTGAAAATATAAGGATTCTCCCGGCTGTATGTGTGCAACTTGTCCTCACCCTCGGTCTGATTCTCGTCCTTAAAAACGATCTCAGTCGCCCACCGCCGATCGTCTCGCAAGATACCGGACTCTTCCATCGAAGTATCGGCATAGTTCTGGGCATGGACTTTGATCCGTAGATCGCCATACGCGTAGGTATCCTCGTCGAGTCGTTCCATGATCTTTTGGTGAGCACGCCCCAGCCCATAGCCGAGGCGTACATGTCCGGATACACCGTATGCCTTCTCTTCAGGGGTCTTTGGATACACTGCAATGCTCCCAATGATTCGGTCGGGGAAGCAGAGCCACTGCTGGTCAGCCGACCAATTGACCGGTGTAATGGCGTGACCGTAGGTCGTTTTCAACATATCGTAGGAGGTGCTCAGACTCCCAAAGTTACGCCCGACGGCGGTCGCGTTTTTCTCCTGATACGAAAGATAGGCACTTCCTTGCCAGTTGGGCTTATCGGTTTCCAAGAGGACTTTTGGGTAAACGGCTTTGAGGGCTGCATTCAATGGGTGTTCCCGGCTCGGTGGATCAGTCACCATGGCACCCATGAAAGACATTTTTCCCGGATCTTCCTCGTAGTCTCTCGTAGACCCGACAAACGAAAAATTCCCGAAACGCCCACGCGGTGACATCAGGTTTCGATCGTAAACGACGAAGTTATCCAGCCGTTCCTCGGCTTCCAATTCCGAACGAAAGTAGGGGGCGGCAATGATGTCTTTGCTCAAATGGTTGTCGCTAGGTGGATTGCCGTAGTCGAGATTTTGCTGGGCAATGGCGCGGTTATAACCGCAGTCGAGAAGCCCGGCAATGACCTCGGCTCCATTCCCGAATGCACCCCCATGCCACTGATACTTCCAGTAGGGTGCAGTCCAGTATTCAGCGACGTTTCCCGGCTCGGTCGAGAGCGGATAGTAGTTCCTGCTTTCGATCAAAAGATCATAGGCGTTCTCATCCCCCGTGAGTTCCCAATGGCGGACGAACTTCTCAATGTTCACCATATGGTAGCCGTAAATCTGGTTTTGCTTTTTGATGTAGCGAACGGCTCCATCGGGTAGGAGAGCTTTTTTTTGAAGAGCAATGACTCGTTTGGCTACATCCGCATGCTTTCCATCTTCCAGGATCATGTTGGCGAACTGGATATTCATGCCTTTGGTGATGTCGTGATTGCAGAAAACTCCGAAACCACTCAAGGACTCGCCGTCCCACCAGCCCCCCATCTTGTCGATGTAAGAAAGCCAGGCGTCTCGTGCTTTTTCGGCGGCCTTTAGCCAAGCTTCTCTCTGCGACGGTAAGACGAAATCCCAAGCACCCTCCTTCAACGTCAGCAACCCGTCCAGAAATGAGTAACAGGCGAAGAAGTCATTGATGGTCATGTCTTTTAACGAAATATCTGTTCGGTTGAAAGCGTCCACGTAGGCGTGGGCTCGTCGCAAAGCTCTCTGGATGACTAATGGATCTGCAAAGTATGGACTTTGAGGATGGAGGGCGGCCCAAGCGTAGTTCCGGATTTCGGCGGCGAAAACCCGACTGTTGTGGCCATCCTTATTCCGTCGGTTTGAGGCGAGAAACTGTTCGGCGCCACGCTCGCCAAGGTAGACTATGCGGTCGGGTCGGCTCAGTTCTTTTTCAAAACGATTGAGTTCAGCGGTGATGTAGGGATTGCCCTCCCATTCCGGAACAGAAGGAAGGATACCCGAGGGCACTTCTGTTAAGGATGCGGGATCGCTCTGGAGTGCTTTCTCAATATCTGCGAGGAGTTCCCGAGACCGTATCGCGTCTCCTTCCTGAGAAAGCTTTGTTGCATTTTCGAGAGCGAGTTCAAGGACTGCCTTTTGAAGCTTTTCGTTCACTGTCGTTTCTGGAAGGTCGGCAACGGCAGAGACGAGTGCCGTGCTAGAGATTTCAGGGCTTTCCCAATCTGCTTCCAGGCTCGCTTGCGAAGAAATGCAGAGCAGAAGGCAGAGCAGCGTAGACTTACCGGTGACGAAGGGGGTATCTAGTTTCATCATGATTTAAAGTTAAAGACGGGTTTCAATGGGTGTGTTACCAGCCTTCGCTCGCAAAACCCAGCGAGTGGGGCTCAATTCTTCTTCGAGGGATAAGGGAACCTTGTCCTCGCCAGTCAGGATTTCCTCGAGAAACAGATCGAGGAGGTCTTCTCCCGGTGAGGATAGGTCAAGCGTCTGGGGAGTCTTGCCACTGATAGCAAGAGTCCCTATCCGTCCTCCATCGATCGATTCGACAAAACCCTTCGTTCCAAAAATACGGAGGGTTTCGTATCCCCACTGACTCCAACCGGGAGGCTCAGGGCAGCAGTAGTTGGCAACTGAACTTCCTACGGCTCCATTCTCGAAAGTCATGAGCATTGAAACGGCCCGTCGACAGTCGCTGTCTTCGTGTTCGTTTCCCAGAAGGGTTTCCTCAATTTTCAAAGAGCGCACTTTTAAGCGGGCCACATGCTCGGCGAATCTGACATTGTAGATTCCGGCCTGGCAAGTGAGGCCCCCGTCCACGCGTTCGTCCTTCGGGCGCCAGTCCGTCCACGGATAAGACTTTTGGCTGAGAATCTGAACCACCTCACCGATTACACCGGACTGCACGACTTCCCGCATAGCAGCATACGGAGGCGAAAAGGAACTAGCGTTCATTTCGTGGAAACGCATTCCGGTCTTTCGGGCGGTCTCGATGATCTGGTCCAAGATATCTTCGGAGAGGCAACACGGCTTTTCTGCATACACATGCTTTCCCGCGTTTAGGGCGGCGATGATCTGTTCTCCCTGGATGTCCTTGCGTCGTGAGCAAAACGAAATGAGCTGAATACTCTCGTCGTCGAGTATTTCTTGGAGATTTTGGAAGACGCGGGCCGAGGCAAAATGGGGGCCAAACTCTTTCGGATCAAAATCGCAGAGAGCCGCTACTTCACCTTTTGGATGGTCAATTAGTGTGGCTCCGATTTGATGCCCCACTGAACCGTGCAGTCCAACCTTGATTCGGGTCATTGGAACGGTGTAACCGAAGGCGGGATTGGATTCATAGGGATAAGGGAAAATAATGTGGCGCAATCATTCCACTGTTGCTCTTAGAGCGAATTCTCAGCGGTATGTTGTAGTCAGCCTCGCCCCCCACTTTGGGTTGAACAAATACTTCTTTGCGCAAAAAGATGTTCGATTTCGAAATCTATGGACGAGACTTCGGGTATTCGGCTCAGGGTATAACGAATAAAATATTTAGCTTTGTTGTGATTTGCAGGGTTACTGTGCATCAGGCACTTGGGGTTTTAATCGAAATATCTACTATGCACCGAGACCGAGCTCTCTATACCTAAGAGACGGGATTAAGACCCTTTCGGAGAAGCTAGGTTGCAATTGAGCTACAACGCTTTGCGTATTTATGCATGCTATTTCGCTTTATTGTTCTCGCAGCTGGCAATGCATTGGTCCTTCAATGACTGACGTAATCCCGCCCCTCTTAAACTAGGCGATCACTCGTAACCCTACTTACCAAAATCACCCATGATTAAATCTTACCTCTCACTCGTTGGCTTTCTCGGTTTTTCGAGCATAGCATCTAGCCAAGCCGTAGTCCTTTCCAATTGGACTGATTTCAGCACGAACACTGACGCAACGTTTGTTGGTAACGGCAACGATGGATTTGTTCGTGGGATGGCCGTCAACTCGACTGGAAGTGCAGCCACTGGAGCCGAGTCAAGTTTTGACTCTGACGTGACCCTCGGTGTAGGCGAATCGCTTCAATTTGATTTCACGATGACCGACATCGTGATCCAACAGGCCCAAAATAATGTCGGTTTCCGCGTAGGATTCGAAAACATCAGCGCAGATTCTGCCCTTGATGCCACAATCCATTTTGTCTTTTCGTCTGGGGGAGGTGTGATTGGTCGTTTCGGAGGAGCTTCCGGAAGTGCTAACCCTTATTCGCAAGGGACTTTATTTGATAGCACTAATTACACTGGTGCCACCAGCATTGCAACAGGACCTGGGCCTATCGACATTTCTGTATCCCTAACCCTACTAGGGGTAAATGGGAGCGACCCCTCTCTTTTTGACTATGAAGCATCTATTCTATGGGATGGAGTGACCAACGGTCCATCTACAGTGTTCACTCGAAACACTGACACATGGAACAGCGTGTACGTATTGACCAATAACAATGCTGCCTTTGGTCTTGCCGGTGATACTTACACGATCGGAGGAGCGGCAGTCTCTGTGATCCCTGAGCCCTCTAGTGCCCCTCTTGTGATGTCAGCTTTAGCGATGATCGGCGTTCTTGCAGCCATTCGCAGGCGGCGAATGAGCTAAAGACATCAGCAATTCCATTTGTTTTCAAATGAGCACGCGCTACGGCGCGTGCTCGTTTTTACTTTCCTTTGAAGAGAGACCATCGTCGTCTGCCTCTGAAAAAGGTCACCCTACACCTTTGCTCTAGATTGGTGATTGTTCTCAATTGCATGGGCTTTAGTCGAGATTTGAGCCCTGTTAAGTCCATCCCCTGTTCGGTATTTTCGGTTTCTAGAAAACTCAAATTACGATCTTCCGCAGAGGTAGCTTGAATCAGTTTGGAGTCCCGTAATGACTCGAGCTGGTTTCTTAGCTCCCGAAAGATCTACCAGTCATTTTCCCTACGGGTTTGCCGAGAATTTCCATCCCACACTGTCACAAAATGAAAAACCTACTCTTGCTTAGTCTCAGCTGCTTAGTTTCCGCAAATTTGGCTCTGGGCCATCTAGTCTCGCGCTCTGATTGGTCGTTTTTTGGTAGTGATGTGAACGATGCTACATTCGTCGGAAATGGCGTAAATGGTGGCACAATGTCCTTTGTTGCTGATATGGATTTTTCCTCTGCGGCAGGTTCTCAGTCTATCTTTGACACGCCAGTTACTCTCGTCCCCGGCCAAACACTTCAGTTCGACCTAACCGTCAGGGATGTGATTATGGACACAAACAACCCGGTCAACGTAGGATTTCGAATTGGTTTTGAGAGTGATGATCCTGAAACTTTCGACTTTGATGCGACTTTCCACTTTTTGTTCTCTATGGGTGGAGAGGCTGGAACTTGGAACAACTCTTCTCGTTTCGCCGGAAACTCTTTCTTATCTAACCCGTTTGCTATTGGGACTACGTTCGACACGACCCTTCTTACAGGAGCCAACTTTCTAGCTACGGACGAGACAGATCCGGCGGTTATCTCTGTAGGGCTGACGCTTGTTGGTGTAAATGAAGGGGATCCTGACCTCTTCGACTACGAAGCATTCATCAATTGGGATGGGTTTCTTAACACAACCTCCACAACATTTACCCGTAATTCAAATTCTTGGAATAGTGCCTATGTGCTAACAAACACTCCGCTCCTCACAGCAATTGGTAACACCTACACGTTTGACGACTCTGTGATTAGCGTAATTCCTGAGCCATCCAGTGCTGGGCTATTGATGTCCCTTCTTGCGTTTATTGGTGCTACTACCTTCGTCCGCCGACCTGAGAGAGGTCGATGACGATTCGAAAACGAATTTGCCCAAGCAGGCATTCTCTCTGGTTTATGCTCGTTTTTTTGATATCCGCTTCCTTTGCCGTTTCATCCGAGAACTTGGGACGATTTGATCCGGAACGGGACCTTTACCTCGCGCATTTCGATCTGCGGACGGATGTGGATGATGTGCATTCGGTGGCGGCAGTGGCAACTATGCTCGCAGACCCTCGTTTCTCCGACGTTTCCTATCACACGGTCGCAGGGGCTTATGGGTTTCAGGAGGGTCTCTATGTCCCGGCTGACGAACTTTTCGTAGAGGCCTTTGGAGCAAATTGGTCAGATCGTCATGGAGATCCTGAGACGGCTCTGCGAGAGGTAACCGATCTGTCCCGGACTACCCTAGAGTCCGGAGGCAGCGTCTGGATCGCAGAGGGAGGGCAGTCGGACTTTTCGGCCGAGCTCTTTCGGGAGTTGCGGGAGGTTTTACCCAATTTCGATCCAAGAGTTCAGTTCCATGTGGTCCAGCACAGTCGTTGGAACGAGAACACCACGACACCAGCAGATCTCGAGTCGCTCCGGGAGTATGCCAACTACGTGAAGATCCCGGACGGGAATCGGGGTGACAACGGAAGCCCGAACTTCCGCACGGGAGAAGTAGTGGAATGGAAGGAGCAGGTGAAGGATGCCCGTTTGCAGGAAATCTGGGAAATGGCGATCGCGACTGCAAATCGCTTCAATGGTGTGGAGGGGCGATTCCTGAATACCTACGTCGAGAGCGGAGGTCTAGATTTTTCCGATGTGGTGGAAACGGCGTGGATCTTCGGGTTCGACGATCTGGAGGATGTCCACGCGTTCTTTGAGGAGTTTTCTTCTGAAGGGGGAGTAAAGTAGGTGTGAGCGGGCGTGGAAATACGCCACTCCGATGTTGGCGGCGCTTTGCGAGCAAAGGCCCTACGTTTGGTCCGTTCAGGATTTGTTTTTGTAGGGCTCGTGCTTGCCGTTTCGACGAGCTCACGGCCCTGAGCAGAGCCGAAGGGTACGACGCCGTGCGGACTGCTGGCGGACATCGAGGACGATGTCCCTCCATCGGTCAGAAACAAGTCAGGCTTCAACCCTTCACCAAAGTTCATCTTATGTTGCGAGTTATCCTAACGATTAGCGTCGCGTTCTGCGGTCTCGTTGAGGGCCGGGAGTCGAATTACCAAGTCGACGACAAGTATAAGGTCGATGGTGCCTACCGGGGCCGTTTTACGCCTCCGGCAGAGTATGTCCTCAGCGGACAGTTTTACGAAGACATGGGTCCGTTGCCGGATTCTCCGTGGTATTATCGCACCTACGAAGAGGGTTATCGTCAGGGCGTGATGTCTCCAGTGCCGCCGCCGGGTGTCCATCCCCGGGTGCTAATGGGGATGGAGGATATCGAAAGAATCCGTGAGAAAATCAGGCTCGGGGAGGACGCTCCGCGCTACTTTCAAATTCTCCTCAACTGGGCACAGAACCAACGGCCTGATTTAGTCAGCCGGTCCTTCATGGCGCTGGTCATGGAGGATGAAGAGGCGGGTCGCGCGTGTGTGGATGAGTTGATCGCGTTGGCGAAGGAGCAGGAACCGATGATTGATTTACTCAACAACCATCCGGTTTTTGCCGGAATCCGGGACAATTACTACTACTGGTGTCGCTCAGAGATCGTCAGCGTCGGCGGAGTCCCTTACAAGCGTGCCTACCGCGAGGGTGGGGCGGATCGCATCCGTGAACTGGCCGAGATCAGCATCGAGACCAACGCGGAGCATCACTTCCAGGTGCTACCAGACACGTCGGGCCACGTAAAAGCGAACGACTACTACGCTTACGACTATCTGCATGGCTTCATGACCGAGGAGGAGCGTGAATACATTAAAAGCATCCTGCGCAAGATCACCTACGGTCGCTATACCTCCGGAATGGATATGCCCGGTCATTGGTTCATCAACAACCACATGAGCATGAGCTACGATCTTGTGCTGGCGGCCTTGTGTCTCGAAGGGCAGGAGGGGTTCGACGAGCGGGTGGTCCGCGAGGCATCCAAGGCCTTGCGCAACCAGCTCACCTACTACATCTCCAGCGATGGCCTCCTTTACGAGAAAAAGAAAGGGTTTGTGCCTGAGCGGCCTCTTCTGGCGATCACCAGACGGCTCGAGTATCCTCTCCTCAGTCACAACCACCTTTACAATATGGTCCTGGCAAAGGCCATGGATTCCGTGAATGTCTACTGGCGCTACAATGAGCTGCGCAATCACCAGGAGATTGCTGACTTTGGCAAAGGCTTTGAGGAGCCGAGAATCTGGTATATGGGCTTCGCCAGTGGTCCCTGGATGGACTCCTTCTTTAACGTGGCCTTCATCATGAAGTTTGTCTACCCCGACGATCCCATCGTCGACTACTACTACAAAAGCCGCATGCAAACCCAGGGTTTGGGACCGCCGGATGCAACGGGTCCTCTTCCGGCGCCGCGCATCCGTTACAGCTTTCCAGAGATCAGCCTCCTGACCGCAGTCTCAGGTTTCAAAAACAGTGACGGTGAGGTCGTCAATTACGATAAAACCGGCTTGCCGGAGGAGCTGACAGAGCGCACCGCTCCCTGGGTGGATATGCAACGCGGTGTGGTTCAGGCGCGGGCCTCCTGGGACAAGGATGCCCTGATGGTCCATTACGAAGCTCGGAGCGACATCTACGCCGCCGGGCATGAAGGTCCAGAAGCGGGAGACTTCAGCCTTTACGCCAACGGTATGGAGTGGAGCGGTTGGCGGAAATGGTACTTGGACTCCTATTTCCGCAACGCGGTATTGATCGATGGGAAGGCTGGTATTTATTCTCCCACCGCCGCGAAGCTAATGGAGGTAACCGATACCCCGCATGGCGTGACCATGGTTTCGGACAACACGGACCAGTACAATTGGCGAAAGTGGGAAAAGAACATGCACCTTTGGGCTGGCAAGATCTCAGAAGCTCTGGATGGTTATCTCTACGATGGATATACCAGCGAATTCCAGGACCGCGATTGGGAGATCCCGTTTCAGCCGCACATGCGTGAGTACATTGAAGGCTTTGCCAGTCTGGATTGGGGGAATTGGCATGGGGAAACGAGGGGCACTGAGATGTATGGTCGCTGGAACGATATCGACCATGCCTTTCGCACACTCCATCTTGCCAAAGGCGACCCTGCTGTAAACGAGGGTAAAGGTTATCCCTACCTGCTGGTCATTGATGACATTCGCAAGGATGATCAACAGCGCCAATACGACTGGGTGATGCAGCTCGCGGACGACATTGTCCTCTGGAAGGGTGAGTCGGGCGTGGGAACCCGCGATACAGGCATTGAAAAAGGTGAGATTAGCCAGACTGATCTTTACCTTTGCTCGGCAGAGGTACCGATCGCGGAAAAGCGGAGAGGCTTACCCGTGGTCAATCGCCAAGTGAGAACAGGAGACCCCCTTCTATTGGTTCGGGTGCTCCACCGCAATAGCACCTTCTCCTTCCCTCAGCCCGCCTACGAGGCGAATTACAGCCATCCGCGGATCAAGGTGCCAGCGACCGCGGTCGAACCGGAGTTCCGAATCCTGCTTTATCCTCATCGCCACGGAGATCCCATTCCCATCACGGTGTGGAATGAAGATCGCAGCGAGCTGAAGGTGATGATTGATCGACAGGTCGACTTCTACGATTTCGGGAAGACCGATCGTGAGCGGTCCACTCTGGCGGTGACCCGCAGAGGCGACCTCCAGCAGATCGTGTCCGCAGGTCCCGAGACTCCGAAGTTGGTCAGTAGCTTGGGCTGGCAGGCTGATTGGAACGAGGAAGATGAGATCCGCGAGATCTCTTTCAGTCAAGCTGCGCATGCCGCGCTGGACCTTCCGCCATTGACTCAAGCCTACCGCTATACGCTGGACGGTAGCGAGCCGAGCGAAGACTCTCCTCTCTACACGGAGCCGGTCAAGATCGACGAAAGCCGTGTGTTCAAAGCCAAGGCGTTTGCCGACACCTGGCCCTTCGCTGACTCGAATGCCTCGGAGACGCTGACCGTTCAATTTAGCAAAGAAACCCCGGAAAAAGCTCTTCTACTTCCACCGGGCACTGTTCCAGGACTGACCTGCGAGGTTTTCGAGATCCATCGTACTATCTTCGATGAGAAAAATGGCATCTTTACCGGGAAGAAGAACATGCTGCCCCCGCTGGCGGAGCATCAACCGCTGGCTACCTTTCATACCGACGGTGCAGAGATCCCCCTAGTCATAGAACGAGACCTTCCCCGAACGGAAATGGCCACCGGATACTTTTTTTTCAGCGGGTTTCTCTTCGCGCCCGAAACGGGTGACTACGCCTTCAAGCTGAACTCGTGTGGTCCTGTTCAGCTTTCGATTGGTAAGAAGCAATTGATCGGCGTCACGCTTCCCTACGGTCTTTCGCAAAAAGACCGTTTTGGACAAGTGTCTCTTGAGGGAGGATGGCATCCCTTTGAGATGGTGGTCTCCGATCCCATCTTCTGGAAAGCGGGTGACGCGGAGCCTTACGAAACTACCTTAGGAATGATGACTCCGGGTGATTCTCAATACCATCCGATCGAAGCCGATTTCTTTGCTACGCTCAAAACGGCCCATGTGAGCGAAGTCGAAGTGGCTGAGGTGCCGTCTTCCTCGGCTGTGACTGTTGGCCGGATCGAACCTGGCTTGTTCGCGGAATGGTTTCCCGAGGGGGCAACCGAGCCGTCCTTAGTATCGCTGGCTTCAGTTCCGATTGACGATCCCATTGAAGGCAAAAGTGTCCGATTCAGTGGCTATCTGAAGCTCCGTGAATCCGGCCTTTATACTTTTATGACCGATGGAGGCGGCGAAAACGAACTGAGGATCGGCGACGAGATCGTCTGTAAGGTGGAACCGGGTAGCACCGTCGATGAAGGGAGTATCGAGTTGGATGCCGGTACTCACCCCATCACCCTGACGGTGATGAGTGGCACCTCGGAGATTGAAATCATCACGCCGACTCGCAGCGGAGCCGAGAGCATTCCGGCAAGTTTCTTCTGGCACAATCCGGAGGAAGTCGACGTTCCCGAAGACTTACACTACGGTTTGATTATTCATCAACCGTTTGACGAACTGAACGGCGAGATTCTTCCACTCGCTGTTGGGGAGGGTGCAACTGCGTTGGGCTACAACGGTCGAATCTTTGATGATCCGGAGCGAGGAAAGGTCTACCAGCCGGGCTACCTGAATTATGGGGAATACGCGAAAACCTACGACCTGCATATCGCCGACATTCCCCGCAATCGTCATGATCGCAGTATTTCTTTCTGGTTTAAACCGATGAACGAAAGAGGTCGATACACGCTGCTCCGGGGCAGACACTTGCGCCACGTGCACTTCAATCGGGTCGCATTGGATCGTGGTAAGATGGGAATGCACGCCTCTCCTGGGAATACTCCGAATTTGACATCGGACATCAAGTTTGGGGAATGGAACCATCTCGTTCTCGTTTATGAAGGTGGCATCAATCGATGGTATCTGAATGGGGAGTTCATCGGCATCGCAGAAGACACCAACTCGACTTACAAAGACCTGTTTGGATTCAGTGGCGACGATGATATCTATGTGGATGATTTAAAAGTCTATGATCGTCCTCTGTCCCAAGAAGAAGTGCTGTTGCTTTTCGAGGAATAGAAGCCATCTCGGGTAGGGCTCGTGCTTGTCACGATGCCGCCTCCCATTTTTTAAGTAACGTTTCTTTTGGATAACGCGAACTGCCATTTGCAAGCAAAGACCTTAGGGTTGAACAGCGTGATATTTTTCGCGACGCGATCTCTTCACTCCTCCCAACGCGGAACTTCAATCAGATCCTGAAGGTTGTATTCAGTTTCAATCCATCTGCTGGGAGGAAAGCGTCCGTCAATAAGACTTTGCTGGAATTGAGGATTGTAGGTCTCGGAAACGATCCAACCCGGCCAAACCCTTTCTGGATCAACAAGCCCCTGTCGGTAGGGATTCAGAAATATGTAGAAAGCGAAGGGTTCCGTTGTCTGCTCGGCACGAAGCCGGTGATCAAAGTAGTTTGCCTGCCATCTTAGATTCGCTGCTAGGAGTACCCCCCCGCGTTTTCGTCTTCAGTTTTTGGACACATTGAGACAGAGAAAGGCGATCCTGAAGAAGGACTAGAAGATGAAGGTGATCTGGAAGAACCGTTCCACAAAGGAGATTGAAGTAACAGTCCTTTTGCATCAACAAAAGAACCCCGTGAATCCGCGAGAAAACCTGAGGTTGGTTAAGCCCATTCTTTCGATGATGGGTAACCAGGGTCAGGAAATAGCGTGATCCAGCAGTGGACAGACGGCCCTTTCGAAGTTTTTTGGTCTTTCGTCTCGGAAAAGAAGATTCTTCTTCGGGAGGTCGTTCCACGGAAGGAAGGATCGGCGACGCACGCGGCGCTTTGCAAGTAAAGGCCCTACGTTGAAGATTGTCTCCGCCCTGTAGGGCTCGTGCTCGACACGATGCCGCGGCTGCTGGTGAGCCTTTCGCTGTTCTGGTTAGGCTCGGTGAAGAATCCCTACCGGGTTATCCTGAGGCCAAATCAATTTCGAGCTGCCCTCTGAATCTGCTTCAAAGCGATAGGCAATCGTTTCTTTAGACGCGGGGAAAGTGATTCTCCACTGTGTCTCCGATTGTTGATTCAATCTTTGAGTCCTCTCCAAAGCGGACCCATTTAGCTCATACCAAATACAGCGGACCTCAGAGATCCTTTTCTCTGAGAGGACAGAGACATCGATGCTTACCTCTCGATCCGCAGGCCAGTAGGTGGGTGGACTACAGACTTTGATTTTTGGTTTCCCAAGGTATTCCTGGATAGGAGAGGGGAGATCGGTTCCGTTCAATCCGGTCTTATTCATCAAAGCCATGAGCTCGTCTCCTTTACTCAAAACGTAAGGGAGCATCCTCGGATTCGTCATCAGGTTCGTGATCATTCCAAGCGCCCCCGTTGAATCGGCCGATTCAATGAGTCTGGTGGCTGCTTGGGTGAAAGAGTTCAGACACTTCGCGTAGGCTTCAACTGCACTTTCAACCGACCCGTGATCCTCTAACGCCTCCATCTTCGTCTTTAACGTGAAGAGATGAAAACAGGTTTCGGCCAAGTGCTGTTCCTGCGCAAACATACCCAGCCAGTAGTCCAGCCGTGCAGCGTGGACAGGATGCTCGATGGTAGGGAGTTCTCCAACCAGCTTTCTGAGCGAACGGAAAGCACGAAAGACGTTTGTCTCTGTCGTCAGACTGTCGTGAAGAAGGTTTGTCGGGCAGCCGTTTTCAAGGAGTTCGATCTGGTTGCTGTCCCATTCGGAGAAAATGGTCCCTATTGACTCTGCGGCTTCGGGGCCAAATTCGTGGAGGGCAAAGTCTTGGTAAAACGAGCGTGTGCTGATCTCCCGGGGATGCATGCTATACTCGTCGCGGGCCTCCGGGGTTGACTCAATTACAGGCTCATCCAGCCCATTACCCCACGTAGCCCTAGCCATCGACCGAACAACTGGATCGACTTCATGCGTTCTCCAATGGAGCCCCAGCAAGCCTCTGCAGCCTGCATCTTTCGCATCTTTGACATCATGCAGCATTCGTCCGGCCTCCAGTTGAATCGCTTGCATGCCCTTGTAGGCATCGGACTCAAGCCAAGGGATTGCCCATATTTCACGTCCTTTGAAATCCGGGTAGGACGGGTCAATCGGAGTGAAACCCATCTGACGGAAAAGGGAACTCATAGGAATGTGCTTGGGTATATCCTGATGCAACCGCGCCCGGTTTCCTGCTGGCCCCATGACCCATCCAGAGACCGCTAGTTGAAACGGTCTTCCCAATTCGTCCAGCACTTGATCGGCAATGAGGATTTCCTCGACCACCATCTGGTACTCTTCTTCCGAGTTGCCGTCCCATGTCCAGGACTCGGGTGTCCAGAGCCAGAAGTAATCGAGAGGATGAGTTCTTCGAATACGCTCAAAGATGCCGCGGTAATACTTGCCCTTTTCTTCTTTGGTCAGGGGTCCGACCCGGCCGAGGATTCGTTCTGGCACTCGAAGAGGGACTTCGATGCCAAGGCCGACTTCAATTCCCAGTGCATGGGCCCACTCGAAAGCCTCTGCCAGAAAAGATCCCATCCGGTTGAACAAGGCGCAGCAGTCTTTGTTGGATTTAGGACTGGGGGCAAAATCCTGCATCACTTCGGAACTCCATAGGCTCTCCGGAAAGAGGGCGTTGGCACCGAAGGGAAATTTCTTTGTATCTGCTGGTTCAATACTTCCCCAAATGCGGTGAAGTCCGGTGTTGTAGAGAGAGGCTGGATAGGCTCGGTTTACCGTCCCGTTTTCTTCGATCATCGACTCTTCTCCGATCCAGACCCACGGCTCGGCATCGAATGCTCTTCCTTCAGGAGTTCGCTTTGTATTCGAGTAATGAAGACCTTCCGGGTAGCAGTGCAGGGTGAAGAAGTTCATTTGCAGTTTCGCCATCTGGGCGAAGAAGCGACGAAAATCTGCCTTGCTCCACGCATCCAGCCCGAAGGAATGAGCCCCCCAGGTATTCAGGCCGCGCTTTTCGAAAACAGGATAATCCTCAATTGCTGGATTCTTCGGCACGCGAAGGGTTTCACCGGTAGGCAAAACATCTCCATGAAGACTGAACCGAAGACCCCACTCTTCGAGGTAACGATAGACTCCATATAGGAGTCCGACAGGGCTGTTCCCTAAGATTTCATGACATTCGATCGAATCTTCGGAATGAGAGGAAATCGTGTAGCCCTCTCGGGATTCAGCCGTTCGGTCCTTTACCAGAAGCTGAATCTTCAGGGTAGTCTGAGGAAGGTCATTCGGTTCTTCAAAAACGGATTGAAGGATCACTTGGAGATAATTCTGCAGTTCTTCTTCCGCGAAACTTTCGAGAAGTGTCTGACGCTTGGTTTTGGTAACTAAAAACTTCATGTTGGGGAAATAGGGTCTGCGGCCTCACTTCCGAGAATTCAAGACATTGAATACGCAAGACTGATCGTTTTTACGTAGATCTACGAGAGTAGCTTCCGGCGGATTTAGGAATCAGAGGCTTCGATGCGCCTTTATGTTTTGCGGGTTTTTGCGCAGTTTTTCGGTAATCCATTCGTGTACTCGATTAAAGTAAGCGGTTTTATTGTGTCTCTCCCCTTTTTAATGACGACTGAAACCTCTACAATACACGTATCGATCCACGGCGATGACTCATCGGTCGGATCTTCTGATGCACCACTGAGAACGATTTCCGCTGCTGCCCAAAAGGCCCAGCCTGGAGATACGGTCCTCATCCATTCGGGTATCTACCGGGAGGAGATCGACCCACCGCGCGGCGGGACTTCTGATAGTGAGCGAATTACCTACGCAGCGGCGGACGGGGAAGAGGTAGAAATCCGTGGGTCGGAAGTGATAGAAGGTTGGGAGTATGTCTCGGACGAGGTCTGGACGACGCGGGTTCCCAATTCGCTCTTTGGGGATTTCAACCCGTACGCAGATTTGATTCGCGGGGATTGGTTTCGACCGGGCAATAGAGAGCATCACACGGGTGCTGTGTATTTTGACGGACAGTGGCTGACTGAAGCTGCCAATAAGGACTCTTTGACTGAATCTGCGGAAACCGCGGGTCACTGGATTGCTTCCGTTGACGGCGATTACACGACATTTTGGGCGCACTTCAACGGGGAAGACCCGAACCAAGGATTGACTGAAATCAATGTGCGCCAGGCGGTGTTTTACCCGCGTAAGACTGGCATCAACTATTTGACAGTTCGCGGTCTGGGTTTGCGGCATGCGGCGACGAATTGGGCACCACCTACTGCTGAGCAAGTCGGGGCCATCGGAACGAACTGGAGCAAGGGATGGATCATCGAAGACAATGTGATCTCCCACTCAAGATCTACGGGGGTTACCCTTGGGAAATACGGTGATGAGTTTGACAACACCTCCGCGAACACCGCTGAGGGGTACGACGTTACGATCGCGCGGGCTCTTGAAAACGGATGGGATCGCAGCCAGATCGGAAGCCACGTTGTGCGCAACAACCACATTTCCTTCTGTGAGCAAGCGGGGATTGTCGGCAGTCTTGGAGCGGTCTTCTGTGAGGTGACCGGAAACACCATTCACGACATCCATGTGCAGCGGCTTTTCACCGGCGATGAGCAGGCGGGTATCAAGTTTCACGCACCGATTGATACTCTGATCGCTGGGAATCGTATCTTTCGCACCTTCCGAGCGATGTGGATGGATTGGATGACCCAAGGCACCCGAATCACTGGGAACCTGTGTTACGATAGTTACGAACAGGACCTTTTTATCGAGGTCGATCACGGACCTTTCATGGTCGACCACAATGTCTTTCTATCGGATTGGTCGATCATGAATTGGTCGGAAGGGACCGCCTTTGTGCACAATCTCTTTGGCGGGCGGATCATCGGGGAGTCTGTTCTCAAGCGGTTTACGCCCTACCATGAGGAGCACTCCACGGCTTTAGCTGGTTCGATCAACATCGTCGGTGGTGACGAGCGATTCTACAACAATCTCCTTGTGGACCGGAAAGGGATGGAAAAACACCTTACGAAGATCCGCCCTTGCGGTGACGATCAGGGATGGAATGGGGTGAATGAATCGGAAACCTTCCCCTCTTACGCAGGTGGCAACGCTTTCCTGGCGAGCAGCCCGGGATTGGTAGAGTCTGATGAAGGGTTTTTCCTGGAATTCGACGACGCCGGGATCACTGAGACCACCGACTTCGTGAGCGGCATTGATTCTGATAGGTTAGGCCTGTCCAAAATTACCGGGCTACCCTATGTCAACGTAGACGGGAAACCGTTTTCCTTTACCTCTCCAGTGGCTGGTCCTTTTGAGTCCTTACCCACAGCTAATAAACGGGTCTCTGTTCCCGGCTTCAATGTTGCCGAAATACGTGCTTAAAACCGTCGTAAATGCTCAGGTAGGTCTTCAATTTCTGGGTCTCGACGCCGCTTAATCGTAATCGTGCTCCTAATCGTAATCGACACCTTAAGCACTAAGCAATTCCGATCATCATTTCGATCGTGATTATGAATTTCGTTCGGGTGTCTCCTTGTTGAAATCAGCCATTTAGGCGTCCTTCCGCCGTTTCCGAACAATAACCCCAAAAATCCCGCCATGTCTTTTTCTCGTATTCTTCAGATTTCGTCCGCGTGCGTTTTTGCGGTCCTCACCGCAGCCGATACGCCGGAGAGACTATCGGATCCCGACGCTTTTGCTCAGAGTATGCCGCAGCTCAGTGAGCAGCGGGACTGGAAGGAGTTTGCGACGGAAGAGGAGATTGCTCTCTTTGAGGGACCGGAGCACGAGTGGCCGACAGTTCCTCTGGAGGACTACGACTACGAAGGCTTTGATGAGTCCATTCTCGGCTCACCCGTGCCGCCCCCTGGCATCCATCCCCGTATTCTGTTTAGTCCGGAAGATATACCGATGCTCAAGGAGCGGCTCGAGGAAAACGAGATGGGGAAGATCGCGCTTTGGTATACCCAGTATGTTCTGGACCGAACGCTCTTTGATCCTGAGTCCGACGACGGAAAGCAGTATGCCAAGCTCGTGTCCGGCGATCTCGATGGGCTGGAATGGAGCGAAGAAGAATATGTAACGGAGGATTCATTTTTCTCACCAAAGCACATTTTTAAAGGCTACAAGCCTTCTTGGAGTTTCACCATTCACAAAGGTTACCTGACTCGTCTCTTCAATGGAGCGGCTTTGCTTGCCCACTTCAACGGAGATGACGAACTGGGGCGCGACCTAGCGAAAGCGACGGCGAATTACTGGAAGTTGCGGGAGCCCTTGATCGATGATTACATCGAGAATTCGGTGGTGTACGGGTATCGGGGTCCGGACGAGTGGCGGGGCATGCATTCTCTGGTCGGTAACTTCACACTGGCTCAGAACTATGACCTTCTCGCTCCCTGGATGACCGAGGACGAGAAGGAGATCATGCGCCGAGTCATCGGTAAGGCGACCAGCGGACGAAGGGGTTATGGGACGAACGGGCCGACCCGATGGTTCGATACGAACTGGCACACTTGGGACTTGGCCCACGTTTTGACCACCCTTTCCATTGAAGGGGAAGAAGGTTACGATCCGGAGGTCGTTGAAAATGCCGTGCCCTATGTAGAAGCGTTTTTGACTTGGGGCATCAACGACCAGGGCAATATCTTCGAGCCGAACGGAAAGATTGGTGCTGGCTTACAGCATCAGATTCTAACCATGGTGGCTCTCGCCAGAAGGGAGATGGGCCCCAATCTATTCGGCCACCCGCACCTCAGAAAGTTGAGCGACGCCCAGGCTCAGATCGTGGTGCCCCAAGGAGGATTCGCTGTCAGTAACGGCACCTGGGCTCACTATCGTTTTGATGACCCCCACTTCATGCTGGCTTTCTACCCCGAGGATGAGTCCTACCACTGGCTGGGGGTTCAATTCGCTTCCGAAAGAGACATTGTCCCGTTTGAAACCTATCGGTCGGAAATGCTAGCTGGGAAGCGCAACTACCGCAGAGGATCGGAAGCGAGCAACTTCCTCTCGATGGATAACCTCTATTTCTTTACGGACGCTCAGCCCGAAACCGATTCGAAAGGGAATGAGAAGCCGAAGTGGGATCGAGAGCACTTGGACCTATCCACCACTTTTATCGATGAGGATCGCGGGACTATGGTGGTCCGAACATCTGGGGATAGAGATGCTCTCTTTCTCTTCTTCGAGGCACGGCAGGACCTGGTTCATCTTGGCCACAATCAATTCAATCAAGGAGGCTTCTATCTCGCGGCGGATGGTGTGATGTGGGGGATGACGGGTGACCCTCAGCAAAAACAGTCAAGCCTCGATAGCATACCCCGTATCGATGGCGAAGGTTATGGTAACGAGCAGTACTCCGGGGCGGTCAAAGTGGATTTTCTCGGTGCCGTCGACGGTAAGATCCTAACCATGGCAACCGCAGACGTGAAGAACGCCTGGGACTATGAATGGACCGCGCCTTTTCATTTCACTTGGAACTATCCCTACGCTGAGAAATGGGAGTTATCGGTGGATACCGATCCCGAGATTGTGAAGTTCTTTAAAGGCACCCAAAACTGGAAATCGCGCTTGTGGGACCACAGTTACTATCAGATGAACTGGGGCCCCACCATGCGGATAAAAGGTCGCCCGGTTGAGTACGCTTATCGGAGTGCCGGAGTCGTTCACGGCGACTATCCTTACGTGTTAGTGATGGATGACTTGAAGATGGATGACGAAGTCCGGCGGTATGACTGGATCATGCAACTACCTCTATCGGTCCGTGCAATAGATCGTAAGGGCGCTGAAGGCGTTGTTTTGATGCAGGAGACCGCCGAGACCATTCGACCCTTTGATCAACGGGGGCGCGACTATAACCTTGATCGACCAGTGAAGGGTGCTCCGTTACTTTTGGTCGTTCCACTCGGGGGCAAGGTAATCGCGGCTTACGACCCTACCAAGTATGAAGAAGATACAATCAATCAGGCGGTCGAGATTTCCGTGAATCAGGAGATGTATCACAACCGAAGAGGTCAGCTCAAAAGCACGAAGGCTCTCTCGATCGGCAGGGACGGAAAGGAAATGAATTCCAAAGTCCTCCTGATCCCCCATCGCGCGGGTGATGAACTACCTACCATTACCTATTCCGAAGAAACTGGAGAGGCGATTCTCCAATGGAACCGGCAAACCGATCGGTTGATTTTCACGAAAGAAAACAACCGAACGAGAGTCACTGTCGAACGTGTAATCGACGGGGTAAAGCAGAGCGAGGAATCTTTGTGAGTTCTCCAGTGACTAGGCATTTTCGGAGGAAGCGGAGAAAGTTAATTACTTTGAAGATGATCCGCGGTGTCCACGTAGGGCTCGTGCTTGCACGATGCCGTCAGGGTTTCTAGCAGACGCTTCCTCATGGTGATGCTGGCGGCGCTTTGCAAGCAAAGGCCCTACGCTGATATCGATTTCTCCCAGTAGGGCTTCCCGTTTGCCGTTTCTACGACCTCAAGGCCCGGAGTGAAGCCGAAGGGCACGACACCATGTCCTATTCCGGTAACAGTTCGATCTTCAGTATCCAAGCATGGGAGCATGGTTTCTTTTCTGGAAGGAGAATTATCAAGCCTCTCTCACCATAAACGTTCTCGTCACCGCGTCGAATGTACTCCACCGGACCGTGACCCAAGAGCTCAACGGACTTGAGCAATCGGGTATCATTGAGGTGCCGGAGTGATTCGATTTGGATTCGACCGTTATCCGGCCAACCGAGGATACAAGCATAGAGCGCATCGCCTTTTTGCGTGAATCGAATGTCACGAGCGGTGAACTTTTTCTTTTTATCCTCAGCAAAAAGGCCCGATTCCAATCGAGTGGGTCCCTCGCCGTAAATGTGCCACGGTCTCGTGCCATAAATGCCCTCTCCGTTCACGTCCATCCAACGACCTATTTCCTCGGCGATCCAAATCTCCTCGTCGTCGAGGGTCCCATCGGGCTTGAGCGGGAAGTTGAGAAGAAGATTTCCGTTCTTGCTCACGATATCGACGAGCATGGAAATGACCTCTCCCGGAGACTTGTATTCGATTTCGGATTTGTAATACCAGCCACCGATGCAGGTGTCCGTTTGCCAAGGATTGAGATGAATGTCATCGACTACGCCTCTTTCGACATCGAGGACACCAATCCCTTCGCGATATTCGCCGTGGTATCCGACTCGCTCCAGGTGTTTATGATCCTTCAAAGCATAGACGGCCTCCAGGCGGCCTTTGCTGGCGAGGTTCTGATTGTAAAACTCGGCCATCACTTCGAGGCCGATCTTGCCAAACGGAATCGCACCATCGGTGTAGAAAAGATCCGGCTCATATTGTTTGATCAGATCAATCATTCGATCCTGCCAATGTCGCATCCAAGTTTCGGGCGCTGACTGCGGATAGGACGGGGAGGAGTCGCCGTGTTTTTCCAGGTAAAAGTCTTGGTAGGCAGGGTCGTTACCGTCATACGGGACACCCTTGAAAGGGCCGTAGGTATCGGAGCCTTTGTTCGTGTTGAACCAACTCCAGGTCCTCTCGAGGTGTTCGGTGACTCCAAACTTCAGGCCGACGGAGCGAGTGGCTTCTGCGAAAAGGCCCACGATGTCCTTTCCGGGTCCGACGTTCACTGAATTCCACGCATGATGCTTTGAATCCCAGCAGTCGAAGTTGTCGTGATGGGCTCCGCAGGTATAGACATACTTCGCACCTGCGCGGCAATACAGATCTACGAGGTTCTCCGGATCGAATTTCTCGGCTTTCCAGAGCCTGACCAGATCCTTGTAGCCGAACTTCGACGGATGTCCATATACGCGACAGTGATGCAGATTCTGGGGATTTCCCTGGAGATACATGTTTCGCGCATACCAATCTCCAATCATCGGAACCGATTGTGGCCCCCAATGAGCCCAGATACCAAATTTCGCATCGCGGAACCACTCCGGACATTTGTATTGCTGTAGAGACTCCCGGGTCGGGTCAAACTTCAGCGGAGTGCCGGGAGTTCGCGGAGATTGGGTATTCATGTTTGGCCCGTCGCTTCTTTGATTTCAGCGATGCACTCCTTGACGACCTGATAAACCGCTTTTTCGTCATATTGGTTATCCAGTAATCCGTAGGCGAAAGTGCCGCTGCCCCGGTTGTACCAACGCCAGTGCATTGGCACCCGGACATCCATGAGAGCCCAAGGGACGTAGCCGATGATTTCCGGACAGCTTGCCATGGCTTCATAAGCCTCGCGGAGAATGGTTGCATGTCTTTCAGGATGTCCCAAATCAGATGCGGTTCTACCTTCAGGAGATTCCTCTGTTGTAGACATCGATCCGAACTCGGTGATCATGAGCGGCTTGTTGTAGGGTTTGAGCATCTCGACCAACTTGTCGGTAGCCGTCGGATTATCTCCAGGATTGTTGACGTAGAGATTTGCTCCAAGAATATCGAGTAGTTCGTAGAATGCGTCGGGGTGACCTGGATGCCAGTCCTCTCCTTTGATGGCGGTATCAAAAGCATCTCCGGCATCCGGCTGCCATTTACTTTTGGTTGTCTTGCGATAACCGGAATCGGCGGAGCTGATCAATCGGCTCGGATCGAGTTCTCGCACCAGTTTCGTCGCTTCGACCCAGTAGGGATAGTTTCCGCCTGCTAAGTCACTGTGCGATCCCATTGGCGAGCCATCGCCTGCACATTCGTTGGAGACTGACCAGATAATCAACGAAGCGCGGTTCCAGTCGCGGACAATCATCTCCCGTAGCATACCGAGAGCATACCCGAGTTGGGGCTCTTCGTGTACGTGGGTCAGCCAGTAGACGGGAACCTCTTCCCACCAAAGCATCCCGGCCTTGTCCATGGCTCGGGCAAAATCATCGGCGTAAGGGTAGTGGGCACAGCGCAGGAAGTTGCATCCCAAGTTGCGTGCCCGCTCCAACATCAACTGGATTCCTTCAGGGGTTGCCGCACGTCCTGTTTCAGGAAATTCGGAATGAACCGCCACTCCGTAAAGGTGCAATTCCTTTCCGTTGAGGAAGACCTGTCGTCCGTCTCTGCGAATCTCGCGATAGCCGATCTCGTCTTCGAGGTTCTCGAAGGGAGTGCTCAGTTTCGTTCGGTAGAGCTTGGGGTCTTCAGGGGACCACAAACGAGTCTTCTCCCGATCCAATTCGAAGGTATGGGTAGCTTTGCCGTTCACCGGCACTTCGATGAGAGCCTCCAGATTGAGCTCGGGTATGGCCATCGTTATCGGAAGGGTCGCTCCTTCATTTGGATCGGCGTAGGACCGGGCATCGACCTCTACCTCAATGGATACAGAATCGCCAAGCAGTTTTGTGCTCGTGCGAAAGTTATGGATATGAATTTTAGGAACGAATATCAGAGACACTTTGCCGGTAATGCCACCATCATTGTTCCAGTCACAGCGGATGCCGGGCACTCGATCCTCCCTCATAAAATTGTCCACGAGAACGAAAAGCCGATTCTTTTTCGAAAGGAGATTGGTGACTCTCATTTGGAAGGGGCTGTAACCCCAATCATGGTCCCCAACATGTTTGCCGTTGAGATAAATCTCGGAGCGATACGTAACCCCATCGAAACACAAAAAGGCCTCCATGTCCTCCGGGACCTTATCCAGTTCAAAGTCTTTCACGTAGTTGGCGTGGCCGTCATACCACTTCAGCTCTTCAAACTCCTTCTTCCAAGTGCTTGGGACATTTGTGTCCCATAATCCTTCAATATTGAAACAGGGGAAGAAGCTCGTGTTATCCCCCTCTTTGAGCCACCATTTTTGCTGGCGGCAGCGCTGGTAAGGGTCCGGATTGAACTTCCAGACACCGTTTAAATCGAAGGTGTCTCGGTTGTGGGTGAACATCGAGCTATTTCACACTAGTTAGGTGTGACTAAAAGAACGGTTTTGGGAAAAATGATCACGAAATCCGCAAGAACTAGTGGAGGCCATACCAGTTTCTTCGGTCCCCACGCGAAGGAAGCGGTTCGATTGAAGGTTGGACTGATGGCGGGCAAAACTGGGCGGTTTGCCCTTTCTGCAAATTGAAAACAAGGAGGCCATTATCCGTTCTTGGAAACGGTTCGTTCTTCCCGTCTACCGTGAAAGTCATCCCCTCAAAATTACTGGCCAAGACTTTGCACGTTGATCCTGCTCGGCTCGCTATAACCAGCCAATGCAGCTTCGAACGTTTCCACTCCGAACTGACGTCGAAACCGCCTTCCGCTGAAAGTCTATGGAAGACAGCACTGGTCCACTCCGAGGGCATCGCTGGGAAGGGGCGAATGATGCCACCCCAACTTTGAAGGAGCATATCGTGAACACACTGTGCCGCCGAGAGAGGCGACTCCAGACAGGGCCCCCACTCGCCGTAGAGACTATTGGCATGAACCCGATCATAGCTGATAAACCCTCTCAGATAGCGGAGAGCGTCATCACCATTTCCGATGGCGGCTGAGAGGGAAGCGAGCGCCGTCCAGGTGTAAGCAGAGAAGCCGTCCCAGTGTCCTGTTCTGTCGTATTCAGCTTGGTTGATGGTGTAAAAATGCTGAATCGATCTTTCGATCTGCGCCCGTGATTCGGGTTGCTCCCTGGTAACTTCGAACAAGGGATACACCTGCAAGAGGTGCGAGGAATGGCGATGGGCGCGGTCGAAAGAAGCGTCTCGCCCAATCCGAAAGCCGTTTTTATCGACCGCGTAGCCGGGCAAACGATCCAACACGTCTTTCCAGTATGGGCGTTTTGCATCATCGGTCGGCGCCAACTCGAGCAGAGTCTTCAGGCCCCATTTGAGAAGCGCCAGATCGTAGGTCGCATCGGTGGTTGCGCCGAATTCGGGACTAAAGGTCTCCATGAGGTGAAGGAGGCCATCGTCCTCTTCCTGTAAAAGGTGGCAAACGTAGGTGACCGCACCGCGCAAAAGTGGAACGAGTCGCTCGTTCATTAACTCGGCATCCATCGAGTGACGACCGTGCAGCCACACGCAATGCAGTGCCCAAATCAGATTTCCACAGGATCCTTTGTGCAAATCGCGCTGATCCATATCCCACGGGTTGTCGAGATCACTACCCGTCGCCAACCCGACCCAGTAGGCGCCCTCCTGCCACTCAACCGGACGGATATTCTTTCGAAGGTTTTCCCGGCAGGTCCAAAGCGAATGGATCAAAGACTCCGCTAGTTCAAACCGGTTGGAAACGTAGTAGGGGAGGTAGGTCAGTTGGACGTTGAGATTCCAAGTGATGTAGGGCCAGGCGGATGGCGTCTGCCAAATTCCAGCGGTGTCGGCCATCGGATAGTGACCGCGGGTCGCCGAGGCCATCTTGTAGACCTGTGTCCAGTAAACGGTCTCGACCTGTTCGTCCGGCAGACTGACGAAACTCTTTGGGTAGTAGTTGGCCCACCATTCTAAGTGAGATCGTTCCCAGTCTTCCGTAAACTCCTTTTCCAACCAATTTCTCGCCTGTGTCTCGGCCGCGCCCAACTCTGCCTTGTGCCAGACACTGTTTTTGGGAAACGACTTACACACGCTAATGAGCAGTCGCTCGTCTTCTGTTTTCCAGGCAACTGCGTGTTGCCCTCCACCGAGCAAATCCTGAACAGAGGTAGTGACTGGACCGGAACGCGTGATGCTAGCTGACGGATTCGGAGTCCATCTCTTGATCCGGCGAGAGACTCGGTAGTTCTCCATGTAAGCATCCACTAATTCCTCCGTCGTTGGAGGGTCGGGACGGGTCGGTTCGGCCTTCGCCGGAGCCCATCGCCACGCGCTCGCATCGGCTCCCTTTACCTCACAAGAGATTATCGGATCATGGGTATGGACGAAGAGCTTAATCTCATAGTCGCCGATTTTTCCCACAAGTGTTGCCCTGTAGAGATCAAGACGAAGATTGCAGGCGTTCGGATCTCCCTTGAGCGGAAAGTAAAACGAGCCGACCTGAAGGCGCGAACGCGTATACCCGACGTAGCCGTACTCAAAGTCGCGATGATCTTCGATATCGCCACGAAAGACTTGCAAACGGAGTTCTCCCTCTTCGGTCCAAAGCATGCAACCCACCATCCCGTTTCCCAACCAAGCTCCTTCAAACTCGTTTTGGGGAGGGCGAGTCCAAAACATATCATGTCTGGAAAGGAACGCGGGCCAGTCTATGTCAACTTTCACCAAAGAAGCCTAGATGTCATGGGAGAAATGGAGAAGTGCGCAAAAGCGAAAAACCAGAGGAACTTGTTCTAGATTATGATGCATTTCTGTCGGACTCGTGCACGACGCCTTGCAGATTCAGGGTAGACGTAGCCGCCAACACAAGAGGCACTCTACAAGCAGAGGCCCTACGTTAGAAAAACGTGTAGGGCTCGTGCTTGCACGATGCCGCGCGAATTTCTGGCACCCGTTTCTTGATAACGCGAACGGCCGTACGGTCGAACAGTCATTTCCTTCGCGACACGATCTCTTCACTTCTTCCTACCCTGGACTTCAATCAGATCCTGAAAGTTGGATTCACTTTCAACCCAGCTGCTAGGAGGAAAGAGTCCATCAATCAGACTTTGCTGGAAGTGAGGCCGATAACTTTCGGAACCAATCCAACCCGCCCAAACGCTTTCTGGATCAATGAGTTTCTTTCGGTAGGGATTCAGAAAAATATAGAAAGCGAAGGGTTCATTTGTCTGCTCAGCACGAAGTCGATGGTCAAAGTAGTTTGCCTGCCATCGAAGGTTAGCTGCGAGGAGCACTCTTCGCGTTTTTGTCTTCAGTTTTTGGACACATTGAGACAGAGAAAGCCGATCTTGAAGAAGGACCAAGAGATGAAGGTGATCCGGCATGACCGTTCCACAAAGCAGATCGAAGTCACCTTCCTTCTGCATCAGAAACAGAACTTCCCGAATCCGTGAGAGAATTTGAGGATGGTCGAGTCCGCTCTTTCGATGATGGGCAACGAGGGTCAGGAAATAGCGTGATCCAGCGGTGGACAGACGGCCCTTTCGAAGTCTTTTGGTCTTTCGACTCGGAAAAGAAGGTCCTTCTTCGGGAAGTCGTTCCATGGAAGGAAGAATGGGTGTCGCAGGCGGCACTTTGCAAGCAAAGGCCCTACATTGGAAATCGTTCACGGCTTGTAGGGCTCGTGCTCGCGCGATGCCGCGCAGTCTTCTGGTAAACGTTAACTTTGGACGACGCAGAACGCCATTTGCAAGCAGAGGCACTACGGTGGCATCGATACGCGTCTCTGTAGGGCTCGACCTCGTGTCGACGCCGCGCGTTTCTAGGATAGACGCAAGAGGCCCTACGATGGCAAAGGAGACTTCTCCCCTAGAACCCGATCGCTGCTCCGCCATCAACTGGTAACAACACGCCTGATACAAAACGCGCGGCCGGGCTGCAGAGATAAACGGCGGCCCAACCGATATCGGAAGGGTCGCCAAAACGCTCCATCGGAGTACGACTCAGAATCTTATTCGTGCGTTCAGTATCGCCGCCAATGGCCTTACGTAGCATTGGAGTCTCGATCCAGCCAGGGGCGATGGCGTTGACTCGGATTCCGTCTTTGGCGACCTCTGCGGTGAGGGACCGGGTCATTCCGACCAGAGCACTCTTGGCAGCTGAGTAAGCGGTAACCGAAGGCATGCCTATAATCGCACTCATTGAGGCCGTAAAGAGAATGTTGCCGTGGTGGCGTTCCAACATGGCGGGTAGGGCAGCGCGAGTGAGAGCTTGGGCGGCACTAACGTGCGTCTGCATGACTGCAGCAAATTTCTCGGGAGTGGTTTCATGGGCCGGTTTTTTCAAGTGCACGCCCGCATTGTTAATCAGGATGCTGACGTCCCCGGCTTCTTGTATGAGAGTATCGGCCCTGCCCAAGTCAGTCACGTCATGAACGAGATAACTCGCTCGGTTTCCGAGACCGTCAACGGCTTCAGACAGAGTCGTTTCGTTCCGTCCGACAATAACGACCTTTGCACCCGAATGAACGAAGCACTCAGCCATCCCATAGCCCAAGCCACTACCGCCACCGGTAATGAGGGCCGTTTCGCCTTCGAGTGTAAATGGGTTAGGTGGATTCATGGTTGTTCTTAGGCCATTTTTAAAAAAAAAGGGATGGCGTTCGTCCAACATTGAACGTTGAACATCCAACGCTGAAATAGGACGTTCGAAGTTCAACGTTTAACGTTCGCTTCATCTTCAAATCTATTTCCTCTTACTCTCGGCAACCGGCTTCCAAGCTCGGGATGTCCTGATGTTTGTAAGGAATGAAATACTCGCGGTGGCCGATAGCCTCTGGCTTACTCGGCTCTCCGGCGGCAATCGAGACGATCAGCTCAATAAGTTCTTCTGCAGCATCGTCCAAGCTGATTTCGCCAGTGAGAACGCGACCAGCATCGAAGTCCATATCCTCCTTCATCCGTGCGTAGGTTCGACTGTTTCCGGTGATTTTGACCAACGGCGATATCGGACTACCGATTACACTGCCGCGCCCGGTTACGAAAAGGACAATCTGTGCTCCAGATGAGATCAAATCCATCAAACCTTCAGAATCGTTAGGGTTGGTGTAGCCAAACTGCATGAAATGCTCGTCGGGCACGCTATCCATGAGCCAGAGGCCTGCGTGAGAAGGACTCTGTGACACTTTGATGATCCCCTCGATAGGGTGGCTTCCGCTCTTAGCGAAGGCTCCGAGACTCTTTTCCTCGATCGTCGTCAACCCCCCTGCAAAGTTCCCCGGCGATGCGGAGTATTGGCGGACATCCCGACAATACCTCTCAGCCTTCGCATAGGTGTGAGCGAGTTGTTTGCGCACTTCAGGGTTCTTTGCTCGAGAAAGCAAGATATCCTTCAGGCCGATTTGCTCGACAATTTCCTCAAAAAGCGCCTGGCCTCCTGTTTCGATGAGTCGGTCAAACATACGCCCGACGACTGGATTTCCGGCCAAACCCGAAGTCGCATCTGAACCACCACACTCGCAGCCGATCAAGAGATCTCCGAGTCCCATCGGCACCTTTTCTAATTGAGCCTCAGATTCCTGCTGTAGTCGGTGCAAATCCTCCTTGCCTTTCAAGATGCTAGACCGGGTGCCGCCGTGATCCTGGATGAAAAAATGGTCGGAGGGCCTTCCCGATTTTTCAACGATTCGGGCGATTCTGGCTGGCTGTGTGTATTCGCACCCAAGCCCAACAGAGAGGACCGCGCCGACGTTTGGATGACGAGCCAGCGCCAGGAGCATGCGGATGGCATAGGCGTTATCATAGCATCCGGAAAATCCGATTACGTGCGCGCTGTCTTCCCCGTGGGCGATCCCTTCGGCAACGAATTTAGCACACTCGACGGTGTAGATGACGAGGGTGATGTTACGGACGCCCTTGCGTCCGTCGAGACGCCGGTAGCCCGTCCACTGAAGATCTGGAAAACTCTTAGACATAATCGATATCAGAAGGAGCACCTGATTCGGTATCCAAGTGGTTGGAGCGCTCGTCATAGTTGCTCCCACAGTTATGCAGGTGTATCCATTCTCCCGCAGCAATAGGTCGGGTGGCATGACCTATCGGCATGCCGTATTTTACTACGGCTGAATCCTTCGATATCGGTCTCAAAGCCAATTTGTGTTCCGCTCGAATGTCTTCAATGGCGATCAGGCACTTCATGTTCGAATCCCCAACAAATAAAATTCTTTCGCCTTTACGGATAGATTCCAATGCTGTTGCAGTATTGTCTCGTCGATCGATTACGAATGCCTTTACCGGTGTTTCTGCCTCAGATGTCATGGTCTCTTACCGATTTTGAGTGCGCCTCTGGATTTAAAGCACGCCATATTTCTTGAAGGCCTCTGTGCTGCTCATCCCGTTTTCTTCAATCTGTTTCCGAACAAGATTCTCGGCCGAGGCCTTCTCGAATGCGCGGGTAAGAACCTCTTCTTCGTGTTTGCGAGGAACGATCAGCACGCCGTCCAGATCTCCAAAAACAAGGTCGCCCGGTTCAATCCAAACCCCGCCGATTTCAATTGGGCAACGGTAGGCGGCCACTTGGGTCCGCACACCCGAATCCTGCGCGTAGCGGCCCGTGCTAAAGACGGGCCAGTTTTGCTCCAATACTTTTGGGGTGTCTCGATGGGGTCCATGCACAACAGCACCAACAGCACCGCGGCTTTTGGCGGTCGCGGTGAGGATCTCTCCCCAGTAGGCACAACGCCCCGTGCCACCACCGGCAACGTAAACTTCGCCGCGTTCCAGTTGGTCGAGTGAGTCAGTGAGCAGTCCGAAGGGCCTTTCCTGCTCCCCGTGAACGTCAATGATCAGCGCGGGCATTGCCCGTCCGACAACTACCATCTCTTCTCGCAGCGGCTGTACCTCTCTAGGCAGAAATTGGTGGTAACAGCCCAGTTGGTCGAGGATATCACCCACGACAGGAGTATACAGCTGGTTCTTAATTTTTTCGAACCGGGTGGTGTCGTTGCTTGGGAGCTGCATGAACTTGGACTGATGGAGGGGTTTTATGAGTTGGCTTCGGCAAGGTAGATCAGTATCAAAAACCATCAGGCGGATCAAATTTCATTGACGGTACTTCATACCATCCTGTCGTGTTTCCTCCCAGTTTCTCAATCACAAGAGTCGGGTTCAAACGAACAGAGTGCCTGTTAAAATCGACGAAAGAGCGACGGAAAATACCGTCAGCTCTCTTTCTGGGACATTTCCAACTCATGCAAGTCGATCCTCTTACTGATCAAAAGCCTGCGTTCGGAACTGATTCAAGTAGCTCTTCAACGCGTCAGTTTTCTCAGGGTATTGCTCGATGAGGTTGACCTGCTCTCCTGGATCGTCTTCCAGGTTGAAAAGCTGCTCCACCTCGGGGTTCTCGAAGTCCCGTGGATACCCTGACCAGATGCCATGGGTGAGGCCTTTCCGATACTTCCAGTTTCCCATCCGAATCACATTCCGGTTGTTGTAGACAAAGACCTCAGGCAGATCATTTTTGTTACCGGCCAGCGCTTGGCTAATGTTCACGCCGTCGAGTGGGCGATCCGGAATCTCTGCGCCGGAGATTGCGGCGAATGTTGGCAAAAGATCCAGCTGGGAAGAGATAAAGGCAGACGTTTTCCCGGCGGGAATGCTACCCGGCAACCAGAAAATACCCGGAACGCGAAATCCGCCTTCGTAACTACTGCCTTTCCCATCGCGAAACGGCCCCGCGGAACCGCCGTTCTCTCCCATACTTTTCCACGGTCCGTTATCGGAGGTGAAAACGACGAGGGTATTCTCGTCCAAACCGTAAGATCGAAGGGTTTCTAAAACCCGACCGACTGACCAGTCCATCTCTTCGATCACATCCCCGTAGAGTCCTCTTTCCGATTCGCCACTGAATTTCTCGGAAACAAACAAGGGGATGTGAGGCATCGTATGGGCCAGAACAAAAAAGAACGGTCGGTCCGCATTCGCTTCGATGAACTCGACGGCTTTCTCCGTGTATCTCCTCGTCAATTCAGCCTGATCGACGGGCCACTCGGTCACTTCCGTGCCAGACATGAGTGGCACCTTGTTGCGAAAGACTCTGTATTTAGGATCTCTAAAACCTCTATAATCAGGGTCTTCCTCCATTTTTGCGCTGGGCCGGTAGGATTGATAATCCTCCAGTGTCATACCCTCGAAAAACCTGACATCATCCGCTGCGGGTACACCGCCATCCTGTGACATGTCGTTGCTGTAGGGGATTCCCCAGAACAGATCAAATCCCTGCTCTGTCGGTAGAAACTGAGGCAGATGTCCCAGGTGCCACTTGCCGATCATTGCGGTGGCATATCCTTTTGTTTTGAGCATTTCCGCAATCGTTACCTCCTCCTCCGGCATCCCAGTCAGACTCCAGGGAAAAAATACCTTCATGTCGGTGGCCATTCGCTCGGCCAACCTACCTGTCAGCAGTCCGGCGCGCGATGGGGTGCAGATGGAGTCCGGCGCATAGAAATCCGTTAATAGCACCCCCTCAGCGGCCATCCGGTCGATCTCTGGAGTTTGATACCCTCGTGCTCCGCCGTAACAGCCCAAATCACCATAGCCGAGATCATCCGCGAGGATGATAACAAAGTTGGTATGATCCGTCGGAGAGGAGGCAGAGGCTTCTAAATTCTGTGGACCAATGAGGCCCATCAGTAAAAAACTGATCGAAGCAAGAAGGGTATTCGGAGATTTCATTGGGTCTGCAGTTCCAGAATCTGATGAACATGGAGCTCGGGAATCTCCACATACCACTCTCTATGCTCATCACCTTCAAGAATCTTGCAGATTAGACCTGCTGGTTGCAATGTTGCTCTCTGCGGTCTCTGCGATTTTGAATGGACGCGAATGGACCGTAGCTTGGAAACACGGCGGGCGGGATTCATCTTATTGCTCGATGGATTGTCCAGTTTTTCGTAGAGGTTCGTCATGTTGACGATGTGAAGCCATTGCTTCTCTCCGTCGCCCCATTTTGAGATTTCGAGGTGCTGGTTTTCCTTGTTGTAGAACTCTTGGCGGAAACCGCAGGTCTTCAAGGACTCCTTTAGGATAGAGCTTAGGTCATGGGAGGGCGATTTGCCGTAGGCTTCAAAGAGATGGAAACCAAAATAGAGGATGCTTCCTTTGCCCTTCTTTGTTTTTAGAATGCCAACACTATCATATTCATAGCTCGGTTCCGGATAACCCCAGATATAGTTTTCGTCATGGTGTTCCTCATGTCTGACCGGACCGGTTCTCGCCAGCACAGTTCCTTGATCCACGTCAAAGGTCATGCGTTTAGTCATCACTGGAACGGGGAGCTGGTCGATCACCTCTCCCTCGAGCAGAGGCTCTTCGACCCGCAGATAACACATCTTCCCGCTCGATTTGGCTAAAGAGTCGATGCCACAAAGCTCCATCAGTATCGGATCGATCTCGCCGGCAAGAACGAGAATTCCTCCCCGTTTCACGAATGCCTCTAACTCCCGGTGGAGCTGATCATTGATTACAGGAGAAAATGGGCAGATGATGACTTTGGTGGTATCTTTAGCGCAAACTTTGGACAAACCAATCTCGCTGCACGCTCCATAGTTATAGCTTTCGGTGGCCAATATATTGGCAGCGACCT
Source organism: Verrucomicrobiota bacterium (assembly GCA_038744685.1). NCBI lineage: Bacteria > Pseudomonadati > Verrucomicrobiota > Verrucomicrobiota bacterium. The sequence goes on along the minus strand of JBCDMB010000013.1, from coordinate 21,705 downwards.
GATGTGCTTGGACGACAAAGGACAAGTTAAGCTGATCCACCATATCCGTTTGTGATCCGTCCGAATCGGAGAGAAAGTTCATGCTGTTGACTTCATCACTCTCGGAGCAGGACAACAGGTAGACCTCCGGTTCGTGGCTTGCATTCTTGAACCATGGCTCACGTTCTCTTATCTCAGACAGAACCCCGGATATCCGTTTACACCGATCATCATCATACATCCCGGTCGAGCACAGGGGATCATAAATGTTGACGGTGGATCCTCCCGTGAGGATACAAAGAGCTTCCCGCAACAGGACGTCGGAGTTTTTGTAGTTCCACTTTCCCCAATCATTGCAGACGGGAATGTCGATATACGAGGAGTAGTTGGTCGACGCAAAGAACCGGCTTACATAGCTGCCTTCGAGGGGGTTGCCACAATGGGTTTCGACCGCATCCCGACTCAGGTAATCCGTTACGATTCCCTCCTGTCTGGCATAACGATAGGATGAGTTAAGGGCAAAGGGAACGGTCTTCCGGTATTCGGCGAGGTCGTCTGCAATCTTTTTTCGTAACAATTCGGTATGACGGATCTGAAACTGAGCAAAGCTCGTGTCTTTGCCCTTCTCGTGTGAGAAGTTTTTGAGCCATTCGTAATACAACCTCTTGGTATAGCCGTCTTCGTTGGTGCCCCAGTAGGGGTCGTTGGAGAATATATCCATCCAGAAAGCATCGATGTCGTATCCTTCCAGGATTTCCTTCATCTGCGGAAGAATGACTTTGTCGTAGATCCCAGAGTTGAGGTTCAGCATCACGATGCTGTCCAATTCGTGTTTCTTCTTCGTGCACCATGACTTCACGTAGTCATCGTGCCCGATACAATTGACTCCGTCCATGCCCAGGCTGAAGTAAGCGATGACACGAAATCCGTTTTCCTTGAGAACCTTCAGACGCTCTCCGAAGTAGTCAGATTTCAACTGCGGATGAGGGAGACCGTATTTCGAGGGATAGTAGGTATATCCGATCCCGCATTTCGCTTCGATGGTCACCGTCTTGACGCCGGTTTGCTTAAGATTCGCGATGAATTTATCCGCATCATACTGGCTGCTCACCTCCATGAAGCTATGCCAGTGAAAGTTGATCGAGAGCTTCACCAGCTCATCATCCATCCACTTGATTCTCACCGTAGGTCTCTCCTTTTTCGTCTATTTTTCCAGCTCAAATACGGTGCGACCTTTTTCATTCACGGACAGCGCGAAGACATCCTTTTGGTCTTCCCAAGCGACCGTTAACTTCGTCCCATCATCGGTTAGCTCGGTCGTTGGCAATGGATCGCCATGGCGATGCGGAAAAAGCAGAATCTTGTATCCCGGCTCGACGGATCGGCTGGGAACCATGAGGCGTTTGCCCATTCCCATCTTTCGCCCATGGAATTGGAATGTGTCGTCATGCCGCACGAAGCCAACGGTCTCTAGTGCCATGCTATCCTGATAGGTGGGAATATCCGGCTGGTTTGCCTGCAGCACTCGAACCAACAACATCGGCTGACCTTTCTGAGGTAGGGGACGTCCACTTCTATTGTGAGCCACTTGGGGGCGATAGGAAGTGTCACGCCTTTCGGAGATGCGTCCCAACAAAGCCTCATCCGCAGAAATATCGTAAGCTTCAATCCAGTTCGGCATACGCATACGCCATTGATAGGAATTCTCGGCATCGTCCTTGCGGATGTCATCCGCAATCAGGACATACGGACGCTCGCCCTTGATCAGTCCGATCGTGCGGAAGGACTTTTCGACGGGGTAGTGGGGTGCACGGATTACCCAGGAATCCTCCGAAGTCCAAAACCGTGGGTTTCCCGCCATGTAACCTTCGTAAAACTCCGTCACAACGGGCAAAGGGTCGCGTTCCCATAGTTCGCGGGGCGTGTGCGAAAGCAGTCGATCCCGATGCTCACGGGTCCACTCCAACCACGGTTCGTTTTCCAGTTGTTCATCGGTTATGAGAAAACTGGTTTTCATCCACCGCCAGTCATAGCAGTATTTGGTATCCACCACGGCAAAGGTAGCCTCGGGTGTATCAGACACCTCAATCCACTTGCCCGGTGGCGCATAATGGCTCTGTCCTCGCCCATTGATCGTAACGACATTCAGGTATTGCGACTCGATCGAGCGCATGGAACTCACCGCCCAAGGTTGCCCATGGGAGGTTAGGTAGAAGGCTCCTCGGTCCGCATGGTCGTGAGAGGCAAAGATCGTGTCGCTTCGGCAAACTACCTGAAGATATAGATCCTCTTCGCCCCAGCCGGTTCGAGTGAATAATTTCCCACGCTGCTCATCAAACAAGGTCTCCGGCAAACCGAATTGGGCCATGCTCAAGCCCTCCATCTCATCGTCGAGGTCGGGTGGGCAAACCAGTTGTAACCACCGCAGCGACATGTAGTGATCCAGAGAGCGTTTATCCTCTAGGTTTTGTTCCACAAACGCGATTCGCTCGTCTTCCGGAAAGAAGAACCGAGCGACTTCAACCAATCGTTCAGCAGGCGGAAAGGAGCCCAGGTCGCCACTGCTGACCCATTCTTGACCATAGGGTTGCATGGCATGGATCGCCCAGGTGTCGAGCACGCGCCGCCAGCGTTCCAGAGTGAAGATATTGTCCCCTCGATTGGCCATCGCGATCATCATGAGTGCGGTCGCCTTCAAGCCACCCGTATGGTAACCCATTGCCTCGGTTCCGACTCCGTTTTCCGAGGTTCCGTATAAGATATAGTTCTCCGCCAGCTCGGCTCCCCGCTGGTAAATGCGTGGGTCATAGCCTTCTTCTCCCTCGATCGCCAGTGCGGTGAGTGGGAAATAGAGGCCGAATCCGATAAAATTCCAGTTCACCCAATGAGGCGGTAAATCCATGCCCAGCCCGTAACGTCCATGAGTGACCGAGGCGATGAGGTGTCGAACCGTTTCGGTTTGTTCCTCGTTCATGAACGGCTGTGAAAAATCATACATAAAACCGAGCCCGCCATCCCTGCCCGTGATGTAGCGGATCAGCACGGAATGATTGCCTGCCTGAGGCTGCAGGGAAGCTTCATCCACCTGAGGTTGTAGCCACCGAGCGTAGGAGGTAATGGCGGCTGCATTACGCTCTCCGGTTACTAGGTCGTCATCGAACAAGGCCAAAAAGGCCACGTCTTCCAGAGTATCACTTAACTGATCAATCTGTTTTTGCGACCCTTCGGCCAGCTTGACAAATCCATCGGTCCCACCGGCCGCCAAGTCCCGATACACCTCGGCAACCCAACCTTCGGACAGTGTTTTGTCCGTGCGGATACGCATGTCGGACAGCACTTTGGAAGCATGTTTGCTTCTTTCAATTTGGCTGCGTATCCGCGGTAAGTCATCCGGACCAAACAAGATACGCGGATGGACTCCTGGAGCCGGAACACTGTAGAGGCGATCAAAGGCAAACCCAGTCGCGTCATGGATGGCCTCTACCGTGGGTGATGCTTTTCGTCCCGGAAACTCACCATTCAAGACCTGTTCGGCTGTAAAGCGGGGTGTGTCCGGGTGAAGATCGTCAGCGATGGCGTTTCCCAACGCCAAAGCGACCATGCCGAGTAGTGCTATGGCTTCATTCATTTTTTGAGGGGTATTTTTCATATCTTTGGATCGCTTCAAATTGGGGCCGCATTAGTTATTCGGAGAACGGCAGGGTTGGGCCACTTCCGGTTGTTATACGGTCTGTAGGCACGCACGGTGCTGATGTGTAGGCCATCATTCTTCTGCACCCCGCGGGTTTCGATATCGGCATGTGGAGAGTGCTCCAGCACCTTTCCGTTCTGTCCCACCATGCTTACTTCCGTGTTCTCCGTGGCACGAATGCTTCGAAGGGTAACTTCCTTGCGTTGGGCATACTCCCAGGGCTCTCCGGTGAGAAAGGCATAGACCGTCTGGCTCTCTTTGGCTTTGGTGTAGTAGATGGGTCCATCATTCGTCACCACCCACGGTCGAACGTCATAAATCGCCTCACCGTTGAAGAACAGAAACAGGCCCAGTTCGCCAAGCAGCCTTTCTTGTTCAAACGGGATAAACCCGTGAGGATCCGAGGTGATGTTCAGCAGCAAGTTGCCACCGCGCGCCCGAGTGGCAATCAGCAACTCAATGATCTCGGTTCCGCTCTTGTATACCTCATTCGTCGCTTTGTAGTTCCACTGGGTTCCCAGGGTGTAGTTCGCCTCCCAAACGCCTTCGATTGGTTCGTTCGGTAACTCCTGTTCCGGGGTTTTCATTTCCCCGCGCGTTACCAGTGTTTGTGGATCGGCTTGCCAAACGAGATTCTTCAATCCAACGGGTGGGCCATCGAAGAAAACGAAATCTGTCTTGCCGTAGTTCGTCAGGAGTTCCCGCAACTGTGTTTGGTTGTAGGTCATTAGTCCGGGATTGTTTTCCGGAAGCACCTCCGGGGTGGCAAAATGGAGTTCCTTTCCGTTGTCTATGAGCCACTTGAAATCGAAGGGAGAAAAATAGATACCGGTAGCGATGTCCATTTTACGAAAGCTCTCGACCAATTCCTTGTGAATGTCCCGGCCAAAGGCGGTATTCATGACATTGAAAGAAGTGGTTCCTGTGTCATACATGCAAAAGCCGGCATGGTGCTTTGTCGTAAAGACCATGTATCGGAAGCCGTTCAGCTTTGCCGTCCGGGCCCAGTCGTCGGCATCAAACTTTCGGGGGTTAAACAGAGCTGGAAAATTCTCTACGAAATTCTCCCGGATCGAATTATCCGCACCGCACATCCAGTGGCTGATCACGGAACCGAGCGGCGTATCGAGACTCCAGTGGATGAATAAACCCAAACCAAGATCCCTGAACCACTCCTCACGCTCCGGATTGTTTGTCAATCCACCAAGGGCCGATTCACTCAGGTCTCCATCCTGAATCGTAACATCTACCTCGTAATCAGACATTTAGACCTCTCTTTCCATATTCCAAGATCGTCTGATCATTCCGCAAGGCCTTTGCGCACACCAAAGACAGTCAAACCAGTAAGATCTTTTCGGTTTCCTCCTGTGGCGATACTCGTCCCATAGCCGATGGCAATACAGCTAACCATCGCAACCGGGTTATAGAACAACCAGTGAATCTGCGTGAACTCCCTGACGAATATCGTAATCGCTACGCTGGCTATTGCTCCAACGAATACTCCGGTTGAGTTCGCCCTCCGGGTAAACATACCCAACACGTAGATGCCGTAGAATCCGCCACCAATCAGCGCGCCGATAACATTCCATACTTCGAACATGGATGTGAGATTCATCGTCGCCATATTGGCGGCCATCGCGGTGCCAAAGACCCCGACGAGCAGCGAGGTAACCTGCATGAATCGTAATCGTGCTTTATCTCCATGAAGCGGGAAGAGCTTTCGATAAAAGTCCTCGCAGGTGACCGTAGCGACGCTGTTCATGCTGCTTGAAAGCGTCGACATGGAGGCAGCAAATACTGCGGCGATAATAAGTCCCGCCACACCTGTAGGCAGACGCTGGACGACGTAGAGTGGCATGATCTGATCATTTTTCATCCCGGGGTCCAACTGCATCGGATAGGCGTGAAAGTAGGCAAAGATAGCGATGCCCAAAAGACACGCGATCAATGAAATTGCGATACTACAAAAGGCATACATTCCAGCCAGCTTTCGCATATCCTTGAGAGGTGTGGCGTAGACTCGCTGGATAACGGGTTGGTCGGCCGCAAATGCCAGATTATAGATCACCAAGTGAATCCCAAAAGCCCAGATCACGGGTAGAGTTAAGTCGAAATCCCAGATAAACAGATCAAATTTCTCAAAATTCCTGCTTACTTCGACAAACTCCCCAAATCCTCCAGGCAGTCCAACAATGGCCAAAACGATCATCAGAATACCGCCAAACAACATCAGGGCACCCTGGGTGAAGTCTGTCCAAACTACTGCTTCGAAGCCCCCCAATGCCGTGTAGATCGTTGTCAGTATGCCCATCACGAGAACACTGGTCAGCACGGGCATACCTGTTACGGCTGTGATCGCCAACGCGGGCAGCAACATCACCACACTCATACGGCAGAGTACCTGCCAAAGGATCATTTGACCGCTTGCCAAGTAGCGGAGGGCCGGATGAAAACGACGGTCCAGAAACTCGAAGGTCGAGGTCAGGTTCAGCCGCCTTATAACGGGATAAACATAGTAGGCCTGAAGAATAGCCATTGGTATGATAAAGAGAGCGGGACCGAACCAAATTAGATTGCTCCGGAAAGCCGAAGCAGGGATGGCCATAAAACTGATAGAGCTGGCACCTGTAGCAAACATGCTGACGCCGGCCGCCCACCACTTCACGTTTCGACCTCCTAGTGAGAATGCATCGGAACTGTTCTGTTTTCGGGCAAAATAGAACCCGATTCCCGCCATCAATCCAAAATAGAGTAAGATAACGCCATAGTCCCACGATCCGAGTTTCTTAACTTCCCGGTTGAGGCTTAGCTCCATGACAGCGCCGTCAGCGAGCAAATAGGAAATGCCGTCTTGAGCAGCTATTGCTGCCTTTCCGATAGGGATGGGCAGGTTTCCGCCATCAATCCACGTGTCGGTTAAAGTATGAAAAATATGGATACGATCACTCGCTGGTTCGCCGCCAAGCAAGGCGAGATGTGACTGCCCTGTCTGGTGAGTTTGAGCGTTGGTTATTGGGTAGGGCATGTCACCGAGACGCCGCCATCCAGTTTTCGTCATTCCATCCAAGGGCCTGATTCGAAACCCCCATACTTCTGAGGATACATCTCCCTCCGTTTCGCCCCCGAAGACGAAGAGTTCACCGTCAACAGCATGCATTGCCGGAGACGACCTTGCGAGTGATGGCAAACTTGGATGCTTCACCCACCCTATGGATGGATCTTCGAGATCCAAGGAGTAGAGTTCATTTCCGGAAAGAACGAATACGGAGCCTTCCATAAAGGCTGCTCCCGCATCACGGACTGGATGAGGGAAATCCGGCAGTCTTGTCTCCTCGCCCTCGACAAGAAGTGAAACTTCGGCTGTCGCCATACCATCGCTAGTGCCACCAATCAAAACAAGGCCTTCAGGAGTCATGGCAGTAGCGGATGAACCGTTCGTTAACACCTGCTCTGCCGATGAAAACGCACTTCCCTCTGGGAGTTGCTCTAACACTTTGGCGCTGATTGCTGATAGCTGTTCTTCCGCGAATAAACTACCTCCCCCGGCCATGTAGCAGACGGCAAAGCTCAATGAAGCTAGAGCACGCATTATGCGTTCAGAAGGGTGGCGGTCATCGGGGGTATTCAGTCGTTTACCAACCTGATACTAGCACTGCTGACATCCCTTAGATATACGCATTAGCGTATATATTATTAAAATTTACGCCAAAAAGAAGTGGTGCTTTTGGGTAAATCTACTAGGGTCTCTTACAGATGACTTTCACAACGAAACGGCGCCGAAGAATTGCGGTGATTGTTGGAACGTCCTCCGGCTGGGGTCGACGTCTTATCCGAGGGATTTTCAAATATACCCAGCGGCACGGCCCATGGGATATTTTGATTCGAACCGAAGAAGAGAAAGCGGCGTCCGAACTTAGGAATGAGCCGCATCTCGATGGAATCATTGCCCGGGTATCGAGCGAATCCATGGCAGCCGAGCTCAAGCAACACAAGGTGCCGGTGATCAACGTTTCCGGGTTGTTGATCGGGGGAGACGGTTTTCCGCGGGTGACGACGAGTTGGGATGCCAGTATCGATCTGGTGCTGGACCACTTCCGGGACCGTGGGATTGAGAACTTTGCCTATGTTGGCCCCACTCGCTCAGCTCACGTGGACAGGAAAGGAGACGTCTCAGAGAGCGTTTTCTCGAAGGGGGATTCCGGATTCCGGATCTTTGCCCTTAAAGAGACTACGGGTCCGAACGGAGTCCTAACAGACTACACGGAAGAATTGGTTTCGTGGCTGGAGTGGCTCCCAAAACCAGTTGGCGTTTATACTTGGGGAGTCCAGGTCGGTCGTATCGTAGCCAGTGCTTGTATCGATTCGGGCATTCCGATTCCTCATGACATAGCCATTCTCGGTAGTGATTATGATGATCTCTTCTACGAGTCCTGTCATCCGGCTCTTTCCGGTATCGTTGTGCCGACAGGAAGAGTTGGCTATCTGGCAGCTAAGAACCTGTCTCTCTTGATGGAGGGAAAAGCTTTGGAACGAGAAAACACGTTTGTTCTACCAGAGGAAATCAAATCGCGTCTTTCCACCGACACACTGGCCATTTCCGATCGCAAAATGAAACGGGCGATTTCTTTTCTGCGAGCGCATGCCTGCGAAGGAATCGAGGTCAAGGATGTCCTGGATGAGGTCGGGATGTCACGACGCTCGTTGGAAAGGAGATTCATCGAATACCTGGGACGATCACCGGCGCAGGAGATCCGGCGGATCCGAATCAACGAAGCCCGTAGTCTTCTTGCTCGGACCAATCTATCGTTGGACGAAGTCGCCGAAAGCTGTGGATACGCTAGTTACACCTACCTGGGAACGGTCTTTAAAAAAGAGACCGGTGTGACTCCAGGTCGGTATCGCCGAGTCTGTCACGATCCTGACTCCGGAAGGACACTGACAGAGAAATCCTGATACTGCGCGGAGCGGGTAAACATGTGGCGCAAACCAATATGCCCATCCTCGATGACGGGGAGGTCGGGGTTGGTCATATGAAAGTAGCCGACCTGGTCGGCGTTCTCGACTCTCATGAGGAGATCACGGTCCTTTTTGATCACTGTAATCTTGTGAGGCACGCCTTTTTCAAACAAGCCTTCCGGGTAGTAGTCCGGCTCCAAACCAGTTCCTTTTAAACCATCCTTCTCCGGCATGTAACGCCGCGCTCTGATGTATTGAGGTTCCCCTTCGGACTGATAGGCCGCATAACTGATGTGGTAGAGATTCATGTGATCGAAATACATCCGCATCGCTGGAACGCTTCGCAGCTCCTTCCACTTCATGATGTCTTCATCGAACTCACCGGCTCCGCTCCCCGTTGCCTGGATGTAGAGAATATTGACACAGCGGACTTCGTCATCAAGCCGAGTATATAGATAATCGATCTTTACGTCCCCTTCAAAGGTATCTTTCGTCCAAAGCACCATATGGTGTGCATCGTTGCGAAACTCTGGACCAGCGGCTAAGATCATTCCTTCCGGGCTGTTGGTGACTGTGCCTACTTCACCATCGAGAACCCAGCTGTCTTGCCAGTTTCCGGTCCCGGTATCGCTGAACACAACCTTCCAATTTTGATCCAATGCCTCTTCGAAGGCTTTTTCCTCTTTCGTCATGGGTTCACTTTCGGTTTCAGCATGAGCGAACGAGAACGCCATGCACGTTAGTATTCCAAACCACTGTTTCATTGTCTTTATCCTCTATCATTCGATGTTACCTGGGGGGGATGATCTCCCCAATGAGAATTATCTGTCCGACGGAAAACCGATTGGACTCATATTTTTCCGGATTCTCGCGAAAATCGCGGTCGTTGTCGGGCTTGTAGTAGGAGGCAAGTATCTTCCCTTTATCCGGACTTTCTTCAGAAAGCGTCCAGGTGACGGTATGTTCTCCACCTTCCAGTTCGGGTAAAGCACTTCCCCCGTAAAATGTCCTCGTGTTGTAAACGCTAAAGCCGTTCTTCTCAGTCTCTGACTCTTCATCGACCTGTATTTTCACGATTCCTGAGTCCGGACCGAATGATCCTTTGATTCCTACCATCGTGCCCACGAACCGAACGGTAACCGATGCTCCCGGCTCTTCGGTTTGATAGAGGTATGGAAACCAGTCGTAAATTCTCGCGCCGAATCGGAAACCTCTCGGCCCATCGTCTGCGGTGAGCTTCTGCCAATCTCCTTCAAACAAAGCATTTCCCTCGGCGGGTACGGTCCTGGCCTTCTCCCAACTCTCGCCAAAAATCGGATCTGGATCCGGTCGTCTATCCACGGCGGGTATTTTTGCCAATTTCTCGAGTGAGCGCTCCACAATGCCTGCGTAAAATGCGTGACCGGTTGGGATCACGGGATGCGTCCGATCCTCGGTGATCACGAGGCGTCCTTCGGCGTCACGCCCGCTATTTTTGTCCACCACTTCCGCAGTGAAGATGGCATCTCCGGAATCAATCGCCTCGACCACCGCTGGGCCCACGTAAATCGAGGGCAGGTCATACCAGGAGGCGACTTGTTCGTGGACGGAGACCGCCGGTTGTGCGAAGCCTTCGCGGATCACCTCTTCGTTATTTGCCGTCATCGTGTAAACGAAGCAAATACCGACATTTGGGTTTTGTTGACGCAGTTTTAGGATGATTCCCTCGAGAGCACGGACGACATCTTGAGTGCGCCGCAAAGCATCCCCTCCGTCGTTGACCGCAAACTCGATGAACACGAGATCCGGATCGCTCGGGAGTAAATCATCATCGGCTCGAAATACGCCGACGATCGATCCTGTCCCACCAACTGCCGCATTGACCATGGTCATTTCAGACTCCGGAAACATCTCCTGTAGACCCTGAAAAGAAAGAGGCCGCCACCCGTTATGAGCTGTAATACTCCCGCCAAAATAAGCAACCGCCAGAGGTTCTCCCGCTTGAGCTTTTGCAAAAAAGTGTGGCAAGCCACCACGCATGACCAATTCCTGAGCGGGAATCTTCTGCTGCTTCAATCCCAGTTCCTCAGCCGCAATGTGGTCTCGGATGTAGTCTTTTTCCTGATGCGAGATGTAAGGCTGCTCCTTTGCGCCAACTGCGGGGAAAGCGAAGAGCCAAAGACTGAGGAATAGGGGGTTCGCGATTCCGCCAAGAGACGCAAGCGTTTGCCGTTTCTTCGAAGCAAGCATAGGGGTTTTTCGATTTAGGGGTTCTCTACTCCCGATTCAGTGTGAATTCAGTCAGGCCCTCGTCGTTCTTCTGAAAGGTGTAGAGATCTTGCTGGTCCTCCCAATTCACCGAAAGGGTAGTCCCGTCGAGGGCGAACTCCGTCTCCGGTAGCGGATCTCCATAACGGTGCGGATAGAGAAGGATGCGGAAATCGGGTGCGACGCTGCGACTGGCGACAATCAAACGACGATCCAGCCCGAAGCTTCGCGCTGCTGGCTTCTCGAGGGCATCTTTCTTCTCAAAAGTCTCGACCCGAATGTTCGGACGGGAGTCGTATCCCGGCACAAGTCCAGGCTCTGCCTTGTAGAGGACTCGGACCAAGAGCAGGGGATCTCCTTTCTCGGGATGGTAGCGATTACCAGAGCGGCGGGTGCCCGAGTCGCCGAGCAGGATGTCGGTATACTGCTGCTCGTATCCGAACTTGAGTGGATGGGAATGGAAACCCTCGACGAGGTATTTTTCGGTGATGTCCAGAGCGATGGTGTCCATGTCGAGCATGAGGATCCATTCATATAACCGAACCTGATCGTCCTTTTGGATATCATCGATAACCAGCACGTAAGGGTGTTTCCCTCTCACGAGACCGGCGGTCCGGAAGGCGCGTTGGACGGGATTGTGAACGATACGTCCGGTCCAAACGTCCTCGTCCCACATCAGGGCGTTGGGATGCTCGTAACCCTCAAAATGATTCACCACGTTCGGATGGGTTTCGTATTCCCACTCGTAGTTCTCCTGGAAGAAATCGATGACTGTCTTGTAAGACTCGAAACGCTCAAGTTCGAACTTCGGGTCTGCCGGGTCACTCCAGACGATTCCTTTCGGCCAGAACCAGTCGTAGGCGTATTTGGTGTTAGCCACTCCAAAAACCGAAAAGTCATTTTCTTCGACTCGCATCCAATCTGCCGGAGGCGCCCACATGCCTTGGCCTTTGCCATCGATCAAGACCATGTTGTGGTAGCGGCTCTCGACCGACCGGAAACCGTCGCGGGACCAGTTCTTTCCATGGGCAATCAGGTTGAAGTTGCCACGATCCGCGTGCTCATGTCCGGCATAGAAGGAATCCGGTCTCGCTTCAATTTGGAACATCACCGCATCCCTATCCCAGTCTGTGCGGGTGATCAGCGATCCGCGTTCCGGATCGTAGAAGGTATCGGGAAGATCCAACTTTTTACCATATTCGTAGTCAAAGTCGCTTCCGTCCTCTGCGCAGATCATGGGAGCGATCATGTGGGCATCAATCCGCCGATCACTCTCCAATCTCGGCAAAACAAAATTCTGCCAGTTGTAGTCAATCACCGGATCGTCCGGGTAGAAGTACTTCATCACCTGCATCTCGGGGATGCCCGGAGCTCTTTCACCCCCATCTCCATGAGTCATCACATTGGACCCGTCGGGAAGCGTTGCGGCGGCATGCCACTTCGGGATCTCGCGAAACCGGTCGATCGCCATGAGGTTGTCGCCACGTCGTGCCATAGCGACCAGCATCGGAGAGCCCCAGTTCCAGCCAAAGGTCGTGTAACCAGCGGCTTCCGTGCTACTCCCCATCTCGGAATAGTTGCGAACAATGTAGTCAGTAAAGGTCTCAACGGCCTTTGGGTAAATCCGCTCGTCGTAGCCTTCTTCGCCTTCGATCGCCAGAGCGAGCAACGTGAAGCAGTTGCCCACGTTGATCCAGTTCCACATCCGAAAATGATCCGGTAGCTCCATCCCGAAAAAGTAGGCACCGTTCGTTACTGTTGCGATTGCTTCGCGAACGATTGATCGCTGCGCTTCATCCATGAAATTGTAGGCGAAATCGTACGTATAGCCCATTCGTTGCATATCGAAGGCACGGTAGCTCCCCAAGGCGTGAAAGGAAGTAAACCGACTCGCGTTGTCGTCGGTTTCACGCCACTCTATGAAAGTAGGGAGCATGCCTGCGGCCCACGTGGTGATCGCCGCGGCGGATTCCTTTCCTTTGCTCTCATCTCCATAAAGCATCGCGATAAAGGCCTGGAGCATGATCTCATACGTAACCGCATTCTGGTAATGGCCAGTGCTGCCAAGACCCTCTTCTGAGTCGATTTCTTGAAATAGGGCAAAGTCACCTTCAACCAATGCTTGATAGGCCCTCTGGTATTTGCTTCCTGCTTTATAGATCGTGCGGTTGAGCTGATCTTTCGCGGTCTGCAGTAGGCGGGCTCCCACGAGCGTATTCTCAAGCCGTTCTCTCACCGCAGGAATATCCTCAGGACTCATCAGGATCCGTGGATGGACTCCTGGAGGCGGAACCGGAGACAAGCGATCATAGGCAAAACCGGAATCATCGATCTCATACTCGATTACCGGCGAAGGCTTCCAATTCATTTCGTTGTTGAGAACCTTTTCGCCCGGCAGAAAGGCCGATTCCGCCGCCGGTACCTTGTATTCAGGTTTTTGTAACTCGTTCTGTTGGGCTAAAACCGTTCCAGCGATCAGGCCGGTCAGGAATATTATCTCACGCATGCTCCTGTCTCAATTTTTAGGGTTTTTGTTGTGTCCGCCCAAGTCTTCGAACGGCAACCAGTCTGTAAGAATCTCAATAGACCCTGCAGAGGATGGTGGGTAACTAAAACGACATGAACGACATAAATGCGAAAAACTGATCTCAAATATGAATTTGGTCTGATCTTCAACCTTTACTGAAGTGAACCCCATCTTCGGCAATGGGTGGTTTTCGTCGAAACTGCCCGATCAATCAACGTAGAAAAGCAGCTCACCATTCTTAACCCAAACGTTCGTGCAGATATCGTGTCCTCCACAGGGCATGGAGTCGCCCGAATGGGCACTAGGCGTGTCCCAAGCCCGTTAACGTTGTGTATTGCCGGGGTGCGGAAAACTGTTCCACTTGATGGGGTGTGAAGGTAGCTGAGAAGATGCGGAGACAATAAAAGGCAAGAAATCCATCGCTATCGAGATGATGTTATCCGTTTAGACAAGAGAGTATGCGGTTGGGCATCTACTGAAGATAGAAGTAGAAAAGAGTGATCAGCAGGTTTTGTTTTGAATACAGGAAAGAGTGATTAATCCAATGGGTAGCTCTCATCCCGTTTTTTTCATGTAAAAAACCGCATCCGGGAAAACCCGGATGCGGTATCAAAAGTACGGTTTCTAAGTCTTTCCTTAAAAACTTCTGCGCCTACGAACCGCAAGAGTGCAAGCGAAGAAAAGAACTGCGGCGAATCCGAAGTTTGGTTCAGGGATTGCTGCTACAGCCGCATTGAGTTCACCCACGGTATCCATTTCTGCAAATGTGTCGGCCGTCACCGTGTAGAGTCCAGATACAATATCACCTCCATCAACAATGTTGTTGTTGTTATTATCCTCCCATGAAAAACCGAAAGCCACAGCACGTTCGTTCGTTGCGTTATCTGGTTGAACAGGTGCTGCTATGGACGAGCTGTCCGGGAGGAGCATAACCCAATTTACGATTCCGCCAGACGTAAATCCATTTTCAGGAGTTCGCGTGTTTCCATTCCCAATATTCACTTGGTTGCTACCAGTAAGAGTGTTTTCCCAACCATCTGAATCAAGGGTCAAGACTCCGTTCGACGTTGAGTTCGAACCTAAAACGTTGTAGGCTCCTGGCGAAGGGCCGATACCATTGACATCAAATTGAGCAGTGCCCGTGGTGCGAAGGTCCATCGCTATCCGAAGGAAGCGATTTCCCTGCGTGCTCCCTGTCGGGTCGTTCCAGAATGACCACTCTGGGTTGGCGTCTGTGGAGCCGTCAATTTCTATAAACTCGGCAGCGAATATGTCATTGCGATCAGGCGGAGTGGGTGGAGTAGAAAACGGCGAAACGAAAACGGCGGCTGTCGCCGTTGTAGCTGCGGTCAGAGTCGCTATGGATGCCAATGCTGCGGAAGCCATTTTCATTTTTTTGGGTTTGGATATACTTTTTTTCATTTTGGGGATTCTAGGGCTCAATACCAATTTGAGATCTAAACGCCGGGACCTCTAGACATCCTGGACACAAGAGTTATGTTGGTCTCTTCGTTTTGACTACTGGAATGAAAACGCATTCTCTTTCCGGTGAAGAAAACCTCATAAATACGAAAAGTCAGACTTAGATGCGAATTTCTCGATTTCGCGGTTTGGATGTCGTTTTCGTAAATGTGTGAGTGCTTTTCCTCCGTATTCCAGCGACGGTTCTACTTTGTTTGAACCATGCCTCTAAGGTTCCATACTGACTAGCCAAGAGTTCCTGATCCGCTGGGGAGATGATCAGTTCATCCTCCGATCCCCCTTATATTCAGTAAAATGATCTGTCGTCGTTCCTTCTCATGTGTGACCCTCCTGTTCATCTTTCACTTCTGCCAAGCAGCTGAACCTCTTCATTTGAAAAATGGTGATTTTGAGTTACCCGGCGATACTTGGATGCAGGGCGGCGGGGTTCCCGATGGCTGGGTCGTCGAGAATCACGAGGTGGTGATTGGCGAAGGAGCCAAAAACTCGCCTGGTTCGATCGGACTGAATCACCGATGGCACCAGTCGCCGGGGAATCTGGCGGGAGGTCGTTCCCTTTATTTGATCGATCCCGCCGGGGCAATCGTCGAACAGGAGCTTCAAGGCGAAATGGCCGATGACATGACTTACGTGTTGCGTTTTGGTTATTACCGTTACGCCAACAGTCCGGCAACGATTACGGCCGAGCTTAAGACGGGGGATCGGGTTTTGGCTTCGGAAACCTTTCACGGGGCCGACTTTCCCTTCCGTGAATGGCAGACGCGGGAGCTAAGCTTTGAGTCTAGTATGAGAGAGGAAGGTCTGCCGTTGAAAGTCAGTTTTGAAGTTACGGGTTCGGGTGACATACGGCTTGACGGAGTGAGGATCAAGACGATCACGCCCGAGCTTGTGGTGCTGAACGAGAAGTTCGAAAAGCTTTCGACGGAGGTGGAACGGCTTCCGGAGAACAACGAAAGGGAGCGGCAAAAGAAAGCGGTTCTGGAGTTGGATTTGGAGAGGGCAAAGCAAGCGGGCCAAGCCTTTCTTCAGGAGGAATACGAAATTTTACTCGATGAAATCGACACAGCATTAGACCAGCGGATTTATCCCCGTTCCGAACCCGAGCTCAGCGATACCCTACTGATGCCGCTCAAAACTCCGGAGAACAACCCTTACCTCGACGCGATCTACGAGTGGGTGGAAGAGCAAATGGGGAAGCCGGACAAATACTTTCAAAAGAGCACGCCGGACTTCAAACCGTTTGACCGGACGATGTCCCGGAAGGAAGCGGCCAACATGAACCTTTATTATTGGTTGTTGACGCATCCGCAAAGCCAATACCAAGGCGATCCGGAGTTGCTGAAGCGGCTCTTCCGGCGCATCCACGCTTATGTCGACGCCCACTCAACGCATGGGCATCAATACCAATCGGTCACCAACGACTTCTTCGCCATTGGTCCAATGGTCGAGGCCATGTACAAAACCAAAGAAACCTTTCCCGACCTCCTACTTCCGGAAGACGAGGCCAAATGGGATCAAATGGCCGAGCAAGTCCGGTCTTTTTGGCTCGACGAATTTGGAAAACGACAGGAAGGGCACTTTCGCATGGGCCGTTACGCCAACCGGGATTTGGGGGTGGCTAACATCCTTCTCTCCAGTGGGCTCTACCTCGACGATCAGGAGTCACTCGATACGGCCCAGTTCCTTGTTTATGCGCAGCGGGAGAACCTTTACCCGGACGGAGGGTTTTCTTACATCGGTGGCCAAAACGAAAGTGCTGGTTACCATGTCGCAGATACGAAATTTTTGACCGATTATTACCATCTGACCGGGGATGAAAGTGTTTTGGATTTGCTGAAAGGCACAGAGTGGTACGCGGCCTTAACAACTGAGCCGGGAAACGTTTCAGATATATGGACTCATCCTTCGTGGAAGCAGGATTGGATCGGAAAGGGATATGGGGGAGAATCAGTGGTTGCGCTGACTGAAAACCCCTATGAACGCAGTATTTTGGACCGCGAAATTGCGCTGGACGGCGCTTCGCTCTACCCACGGGATGCTATGTGGTATGACTCTACCGTTGTAGCGGAGAACCCGCCGAACGACTACTCGATTTATGACCGCAACATTCAGGGGCCGCGAGGTCGCTTTGATCGTTTTAGTTACGCTGCGACTTTAAGGGAGCCCTCCGATACTGAGCCAGGAAAGGCCACCATCATGGGAGCGATGACCATTCGAGAGGATTTTGAGACTACTGATTTTCCTCTGGAGGCAATGTGGTGGCATGTCATGCCGCGGGCCTTTGTTGAGACAACTCCGGAGGATCGCCACAAGCGGCCGAATTGGGTTTATCTGACAACCGACGATGAGAGCAGTGTTTCGATGGGCAAGGACTGGAGTGCGGTCCAGACACGGTATCAGATGCACGCTTATGGTTCTTCGCGTAAGGGTCCGAAAGCACCTTGGGAGGGTCTGCAGATTTGGATTGCCATCCGGGACCGTGTCTTCGGTTTGGTCGAGATTGCTCCCGACGGAAAGCAGGATGCGTTTGAAGTGGGACTATCAGCAAAGATTCGTCACTACGTTCCTTACGAGGAGCTATCTCTGAACGCATGGTCGTTCGGTTCTCTCGAAATCGAGATTCTGGAAAACAACTTCAATTCTGTTCGCACGGTGGAGTCGGAGTCTTTCAATGCTCCGCAGCTCGAGATCATTTACTCGACAAGGCCTTCGGACGAACCGATAAGCGAGCGGGGGAAAACCAATGCCTCGAACTCCGAGCTGCTTCAGTTCGAGCCTGCGGACCCTTACTACGCGATTTTGGAAGTAGCCGTTGGGAGTTCGGATATTGGAGCAAACGTAAGTCGTTTCGTAGGGAAATCCCTCACGGGACTAACGGTATGTCTCGGAGAGGAGTGCTATACCCTTATTGTCAATACTGGTAGTGAGCCTGTAGAGCTTAGTCTTTCTAGTCTTGGAGAAGATGCATCACTTCACTATCCTTGGGGCGGGGAGAAAGTACCTGTACTAGTCGATGGAATGGATAGTATTTCAATCCCAGCGGGACAACACCGGGTTGTTTTGAGAGGTGTCTCGGAAGACCGGGCTACTGAGGCGGGATGGGCTCACTTTCAAGAGATGTCTGTTCATCGGTGAAAGCACAAAACTATACGGAATTTCGGGGCGCATTAGTCTGTCGTGGAGGCATAGGTGTATTTTTCAGCCGCCAGAGCAGCTGTTTCTAAATCGATGCTAGCGAGGTTGTTTTTGAGTGAAATCAATTGTGATTTATTCCCGCTTCGGTATGTCCTGATAAGTCTAGTTCTGTTTAAAAATGGAAGGCCAGTCAAAGTAGCACTGACGAGTATGCTGAGATAAACCTCTTGTAGGTTGGGTAGGAATTGGTGTTAACTAAAGAACCTTTTGGAATCCTAGCTTTCTTGTCACTTTTCTCTCACTCCGCTTATGTTCCGAATCGCACTGGCATTCCCTTACATAGACTCGGTAAATACCCACATCACCAAGGGTATCCTTGCCTATGCGCGCGAGAATCCTGTTTTCGACTTTCGTTTCTTTGCCGAATCTGATGAGCGGGGACTAAGAGAATTGGCCAAATGGGATGGCGACGGAGCGATTGTTGCCCTGACGACTCCCAAAGCTGTTGCGATGGCGAAGAAGCTTAAGATGGCATTGGTGAATATTTCCAGTGAGTGTGATGATTCCTCGGTCCCGAGGGTTTACCGCGATCATGCCGAGATTGGCATCCATGCCACGAATTACCTTGCGAGTTTGGGGGTGGAGGAAATTGCTTATCTTGGTTCGGCCAATGCCTATTTCGCTGAGATCAAGTGGTCGGTGATACAAAAGCGCTCACTGGAGCTTTGTAAACGAGCCTCCAGTTTCTTCATGGAGCAGCATCCGAATCTTTCGGAAGAGGAGAATTTAACCAAAGAGTTTTGTAAGTGGCTAAAATCCCATACAGCTCCACTAGGGCTACTCATCGATAATGATGATTTCTACCCGTTTGTTTACCAGGCATGTGACCGGGTTGGATTTCGAATCCCGCAGGACATTGCTATCATCAGTGTGAGAAACAGCAGAGCAGCTCAGTTTCACGATGTATCGTTAAGCAGTTACCAATACAATAATAGCAAGCATGGTATGGTGACCATGAAGACCCTTCACGCTTTACTGGAAAATAGGGCGGGAGAGGACGATATCGATTTCTCTATCCAAGGTGTGAAGCTGTTTGAAAGAGACTCCACCAATATTCTTCACTGTAGAGATCCACGGCTGTCTTCAGCGGTGCGGCAGATCAAAGAGAACTCTCGAGAATTGCATTCTATTGACGAAATCGCAGACGCTGTTGGTTGCTCGCGTCGGACCCTCGAGAATGCAATAAAGAGTGAGCTTGGTTGTACCCTGAGGCAGTTCCTCATCAACGAAAAGCTGCGTAACGTAAAATACCTGGTCGACAATAATTTATATGGCGACACCTTCGACCTAGCGGTTAAGGCCGGGTTTTCCTCGCTTCGACATCTTCAGAGTGTCTTCCTCAAGGCTGAGGGGCATTCAGTTGAAGACTACCTCAAGAAGAGGACAGATGGGGATAATTTCTGAGTTTCGATTCCGGGTTTAGTCTTTCGTGTTTCGAGAAGGGCTTGGTCTAGAGTCTTGGAAGCGTTAAGCCTCCGTCGATATGGATCGCCTGGCCGGTCGAATAGGGAAACTGAGCAGTGGCTAGACTGGCGACTGCTTTCCCAACATCTTCAGGAAAACCCCAACGGGGAGTGACGCAGAGACCGTCTTCTATGAGTTTATCGTATTTTTCCGTAACCCCGCTGGTCATATCGGTTTTGGTAACGCCGGGACGAACTTCGTAGACAGGAATGTAGTATTCGCCGAGGCGGGCGGCAAATAAGGCAGTCATCATTGCGATACCGGCTTTAGCTACACAGTACTCGCCTCGATTCACGGAGGCCACGGTAGCGGAAATCGATCCGACGTTTATGATGGAAAAGAAATCTTCTGGATACTCTGATTTCTGCTCCACCATCCAATTGGCCACCGCTTGAGTGAGGAAGTAAGGGCCCTTCAAGTTGGTGCTTACGACATATTCAAAACTCTCTTCCGAAGCCTCGAGAATGTCTTTTCGCTCTTTCGGAGCCACTCCAGCGTTGTTCACAAGGACATTGAGTCTACCAAAGTGATTGCGGATTTTCTGAATCATTTCAGATCGCGCTTCGGCTGAGCCGATGTCGCCTTGGCAGTAGAGAACGCTAATGCCGAGTGCTTTCAGTTCGCCGATCGTATCCCTTACCGCTGCTTCATCTCGCATACCATTGATCGCAATGTCGAAGCCGAGATCAGCGAGTGCTTTGGCACAGCCAAATCCGATGCCTCGGGATCCTCCAGTTACTAGCGCGACCGGTCGCCTTGGTTCTTGGTTAGTCATTTTCGTGAGGTATTGCTACCGTTTTGCTTGTTCTCGCAGTTGTTTGATCGGCAGAGTTGCAATCACCGGACTCGGATAGCCTAGCAAGATGAGTCACTAGGCGTCGAGTCCAGGTACTTCGATCCATTTCCGTTCCTGAGAACTTTGCAGCCCGAGCTCAGCCAGTTGCACGCCTTTTGCTCCTTCGAGAAGATCCCATGGGAAAGGTTCGTCGAGAGCCACGTGCCTCAGGAACAGTTCCCATTGGGCTTTGAATGCATTGTCGTGATCCTCCTGCTCGGGAACCTTCTGCCAGGTGTCGAAGAACGGAATTGGCTGCGGGATATCGGGATTCCACACGGGTCTTGGAGTATTGCCGTAGTGCTGGGTCCAAACGTCCCGTAGACCGACTACTGCACTGCCCTTCGTTCCGTCCACTTGGAGGGTGAGAAGATCGTCACGACGCACCCGGACGTTCCACGACGAGTTGAAATGACAGACTACACCGTTCTCCAACTCGAAGGTTGAGTAGGCAGAATCATCCGCTGTGCAGGAATAAGGTTTACCTTCCTCGTCAATCCGCTCCGGTATGTGGGTGGCTGCCAAACAGGAAACGCTTTTTACCTTACCGAAAAGGTTGTCGATGACGTAACGCCAATGGCAGAGCATGTCGACAATGATTCCTCCACCATCTTCCTTGCGGTAGTTCCACGAAGGGCGTTGTGCCGGGATGGTGTGCCCTTCGAATACCCAGTATCCAAATTCGCCGCGAACGGAAAGGATCTCACCAAAGAATCCGTTTTCCATGAGGCGCTTGCATTTGAGGAGACCGGGCAGCCAAAGTTTGTCCTGAACCACGCCGTTCTTTACGCCCGCATCCCGGCAGACTTTGTAGAGTTCATAAGCGTCCTTGGTTTCGATAGCCGTTGGTTTCTCGCAATAGACATGCTTTCCTGCTGCTGCTGCCTTTTTGACGGCATCGAATCTCCGCAGAGTGCTCTGAGCATCAAAGTAGACCGAGTAAGAGGGATCGTTCATGACGGAGTCGAGGTCGGTGGTCCACTTTTCCACACTGGTCGACTCAACGAGCTTCTTTAGTTTTATCTCGTTCCGACCTACGAGGATAGGGTCGGGCATGATTGTCTCTGTCGGACTGACCTTTACACCTCCTTGCTTGATGATTGCGTCTACCGAACGCAAGAGATGCTGATTGGTTCCCATGCGTCCCGTGACGCCGTTCATGATGATTCCGATGGTGTGCTGTTTCATTTTTTAGAGTTTTCCGGGCGTTGCCCTTGGTTTCTGGTTCTGCTGAGTCTTACTACTCCGCCAATCAAATAGGTTATAGTTTTCCGGGGTCGAAATCGAAATCGGAATCGCTATCGAGGGTGTTCGAGACCCGATTTCGAT